>JBKJOY010000072.1:0-3036 GCA_046595415.1 Thermomonas sp. | reverse complement strand
GGAATACTTCACGCCCTTGCCCTTGTACGGCTCCGGCGGACGGTACCCACGGATCTTGGCAGCCACTTCACCGACCTGCTGTTTGTCGGCACCGGCAACCAGGATCTCGGTCTGGGTCGGCGTGGTGATCGTGATGCCTTCCGGCGTCACGTACACGATCGGGTGCGAGAAGCCGAGCGACAGGCCAAGATCCTTGCCCTGCATGGCCGCGCGGTAACCAACGCCGACCAGCTCAAGCTTGCGCTCGAACCCGGTGGTAACGCCGTGCACCATGTTGGCGACGATTGCACGCAGGGTGCCGGTCAGTGGCACCAGCGACGCATCACTGGAGGAAAGCAGCGCGTGGCCGTCTTCGATCGTGACATCGATACCCGCCGGCTTGGCGATGCTCAAAGTGCCCTTCGGGCCCTTGACGCTGATCAGATCAGATTGAACGTTGAGCTCGACACCCTTGATGATGGCGACCGGCTTCTTGGCGACTCGGGACATTGTCGTTACTCCCTTAGGCCACGATGCACAGGACTTCACCACCGACGCCGTGCTGGCGTGCCTGGGTGTCAGTCATGATGCCGCGCGAGGTGGAAATGATGGCGACACCGAGGCCGTTGAGCACCTTGGGCAGGGCGTCCTTGCCGCGGTACTGGCGCAGGCCAGAACGCGACACACGCTTCAAGGTTTCGATGACCGGCTTGCCCTCGAAGTACTTCAGGGCGATCTCGAGCTCAGCCTTGGCACCATGCTGGGTGACGCGGGCGTCACCGATGTAGCCTTCGGTCTTGAGGACGCCGGCGATGGCGACCTTGGTCTTGGATGACGGCATCTTTACCGTCGGCTTGCCAACCGCGGCCGCATTCTTGATGCGGACCAGCATGTCGGCGATAGGATCAGTCATGCTCATGGAAGTTTCCCTGATGAGTACCGATATCCGCGCAATGCGAATTCGAGTTGTGATGGTTCAATTTTTGTCGCGACCAAAGGCCCGCATCACTGCGGGCCTTTTGACCTGTCTCTCACGAGACATCCTGCTTTAGGGGCGGGAAGCCCCCCACTATAGCAGGGATTTCAGTGTTGCAGCTGGTTTACCAGCTTGCCTTGCGCAGGCCAGGCACGTCGCCGCGCATGGTGGCTTGGCGCAGCGCGTTACGACCGAGGCCGAACTTGCTGTAGACGGCGCGCGGACGGCCGGTGATCACGCAGCGCGTGGTCTGGCGGCTGGGCGAGGAATCACGCGGAAGCTTCTGCAGCTTGACCGACGCATCCATCTTGTCCTCGTAAGACGCATCCTGGCTGCAAAGGATCTTCTTCAGCGCATCGCGCTTGGCGGCGTACTGCTTGGCAAGCTTGGTGCGCTTGACCTCGCGGTTGATCATGGAAGTCTTGGCCATGTTTGTCCTTAGTTCCGGAAAGGGAAGCGGAAGGCTTCGAGCAGGGCCTTGGCCTCGGCATCGGTCTTCGCGGTGGTGGTGATCGCGATGTCCATGCCGCGCATTGCGTCAACGGCGTCGAAATCGATTTCCGGGAAAATGATCTGTTCCTTGATGCCCATATTGTAGTTGCCACGGCCATCAAACGAACGGCCGGACACACCACGGAAGTCGCGCACGCGCGGCAACGAGATATTGATCAGGCGATCCAGGAACTCGTACATCTGCGCGCGGCGCAAGGTCACCTTGGCGCCAATCGGCCAACCGTCGCGGATCTTGAAGCTTGCCACCGAGACCTTGGACTTGGTGATGATCGGCTTCTGGCCGGCGATCTTCGCCATGTCAGCGACCGCATTTTCCAGGATCTTCTTGTTCGTCGCCGCTTCGCCCACGCCCATGTTCAGGGTGATCTTGGTCAGCTTCGGGACTTGCATGATGTTGGTGTAGCCGAACTGCTTCATCAGCTTCGGCGCCACTTCTTCCTTGTAGAACTTTTCAAGACGCGTGTTCATGATTAGATCGCCTCACCGTTGGAGCGGAACAAGCGGATCCGCTTTCCATTCTCCAACACCTTGGTTGCAACGCGGTCGCCCTTGCCCGTCGCCGGGTTCACTGGCATCACGTTGGAAATGTGGATCGACGCCTCGCGCTCGATCAACCCGCCGGGCTGGCCGGCTTGCGGATTCGGCTTGGTGGCGCGCTTGACCAGGTTCAGGTTGGAGACGTACACGCGCTCGCCATCAATGCGCAGCACTTCGCCGGTCTGACCCTTGATCTTCTTGTTACCGGTAGTGACCACGACTTGGTCACCCTTCTTGATACGGTTCATGTCTGTTCCCCTGCTCAGAGCACTTCAGGCGCGAGCGAGACGATCTTCATGAACTTCTCGGAACGCAGCTCGCGCGTCACCGGTCCGAAGATGCGGGTGCCGATCGGCTCATGTTTGTTGTTCAACAACACCGCGGCGTTGCCGTCGAAGCGGATCAACGAACCGTCGGCGCGGCGCACACCCTTGCGGGTACGGACCACGACGGCGTCGTAGACGTCGCCTTTCTTGACCTTGCCACGCGGGATCGCGTCTTTCACGGTCACCTTGATGATGTCGCCAATGTGTGCGTAACGGCGCTTCGAGCCGCCCAGCACCTTGATGCACATCAATTCCTTGGCGCCCGAGTTGTCAGCGGCATCGAGATAGCTCTGCATCTGGATCATGGCTGTCTCTCCTCCCTTATTCGGCTGCGCGGGCGAGGATTTCCACCACCCGCCAGTTCTTGGTCTTGGACATCGGCGCACATTCGGCCACGCGGACGGTATCGCCCTCGTTGCACGAATTGTCGGCGTCGTGCGCATGCAACTTGGTCGAGCGACGGATGTACTTGCCGTACAGCGCGTGCTTGACCAGGCGCTCGACGAGCACCGTTACGGTCTTATCCATCTTGTTGCTGACTACGCGGCCTTCGACCGTGTGCAGCTTCTTGGTTGTTTCGGTCATCGTGGCAGCTCCTTACTTCTGCTGCCCGAGCAGCGTGTTGACGCGAGCAATCTCGCGGCGCACGCGGCGGGCCTCGTGGGTCTTTGCTTGCTGGCCGGTGGCCTTCTGCATGCGCAGCGC
>JBKJOY010000035.1:0-4562 GCA_046595415.1 Thermomonas sp. | reverse complement strand
CGATTTGGGCGCGGGCAAGCTGGCGATGCAGCAGACCATCAGTGTCTATCTGCTGGCATACGCGGCGATGAGCATCGTGCATGGCCCGCTCTCCGATGCGATCGGTCGCAAGCGCGTGATCCTGGCGGGTCTGACGGTGTTCGTGCTGGCCTCGGTGGGCTGCGCGCTATCCACCTCGATGCCGATGCTCCTGCTGTTCCGGGCATTGCAGGGCCTGAGCGCGGGCGTGGGCATGATCGTGGGCCGCGCAGTGATTCGCGATGTACTGCAAGGCGACGATGCCCAGCGCTTGATGAGCCAGGTATCGATGATTTTCGGCATCGCACCGGCAGTCGCGCCGATCATGGGCGGCTGGATTGTCGGTTGGAGCCAATGGCAGGCGATTTTCTGGTTCTTGGCGCTATTCGCGGCCATGCTGTGGGTGGTGACGGCGTATGTGCTTCCGGAAACCCATCCAGCCGACGCCCGCGTGCGCTTGCGACCGTTGGCCTTGCTGCGCAATTACGTCGGTATCCTCGGCAACCCGCGTTTTGTGCGCTTGTCGATCGCCGGCGCGCTCAACTTCGGCGCGTTGTTCCTGTACATCGCCTCGGCGCCGGCTTTCGTGCTGGACCTGATGCGGCTGGATGAACGTCAGTTCGGCTGGTTCTTCATTCCCATGATCAGCGGGATGATGTTTGGTGCATTCGTTTCGGGACGGGCTGCAGGCCGGATCAATGGCGTGCGCCTGGCCAACATCGGGTTTGCGTGTTGTGGCGTGGCCGCGCTGTTGAATGTCGGCTACAACCTGCTGGTCGATGCACCGCGGCTGCCATGGGCAGTGTTGCCGATCAGCTTGAATGCCTTCGGCATCGCACTGGTGTTCCCTATCCTGACCCTCGCCATCCTCGACATGTATCCGCAGCAACGCGGTGGTGCGTCATCGCTGCAGGCGTTTACCGGGCTGTTATCCAACGCGTTGATCGCGGGCCTGCTGTCCTCACTGGTCAGTGGCAGCGGAGGAAGGCTGGCAATCACCTCGTCATCCTTCAGCGTCTTGGCGTGGTTGGTCTGGCGCCATGAGCAACGCGATCAGCATCGCCTGCGCACTGCATCGTCCATCCAGGTGATGGGGCTGGAACCCACCGACACGCTGTAGAGGCGGCTCAGCCTGTCGGGTCGCTGCTGACGATCGGCGCGTGGCGATTTGCGTGTCGCATCCACAGGTACACCGGCACACCCGCCAGCAGCAGCACCGCACCCCAACCCAATGCTTCCGCGCCAGCGCCGGTCAGTGCGTAGAGGCTGTAGATCAAGGCGAGGCTGGCAACGACGCGACCGCCGTTGTCGCCGCCACTGCGCAGCCACGCTGCGCTGCTTGCGGCGTAGGGCAGCAGGATGGCCGAGGTCGAGATCAGCAGGATGAAGGTGAACAGCTCCACCAGCGAGCGGCTGTAACTGGCGATCACCAGTACTGTCGCAAGCACGCTGCCCACGATGACGCCGAATGCAGGCGTGCCGTTGCGATCCAGTCGCGCGAACGGGCGCGGGAACAAGCCGTCCTGCGCGGCGGCCAGCGATACCTGCGCGCACACCAGCACCCAGCCGTTGATTGCCCCAAACGTCGAGACCGCGGCCAGCACCGCGATGCCAATCGCGGCGCCCGGTCCCCAGACGCGTCCCGCGGCTTCCGCCATCGGTGCGCCGGAATCCTTCAGGACATCGGTTGGCACCAGCCCGATCACCACGGTGCAAGCCAGGATGGTGGCGATGCCAGCCAGCAGCGTGCCAAGGATCGTTGCGCGCGGGATGGTGCGCTCGGCATCGCGGATCGAGCCCGCAGGCACGGTCGCGACTTCGAGGCCGCACAGTGCCCACATCGTCAGGATCACCGTGACCTGCGCCACCTGCGGCGCGGACTTGCCGCTCGGATTGAAAGGCACGTAATTGTGCGCATCGACGAACCACAGCGCGACGATCCCAAACAACAGCAACGGCACCAGCTTCAGTGCGGTCGCCACCACCTGCAGCCGCCCGGCTTGGCGCAGGCCGACCAGATTGACAAGCGTGCAGGCCCACAGCGCGACCAGTGCGCAGGTCGCCGAGCGCACTGGTGTAGCGGTCAATGCGGGGAAGATCGCGCCCATGCTGCCGGCAAACGCCACCGCAATCGCCGCAAGGCCTGACCAGATCGAGATCCAGTAACTCCAGGCGATGCCGAAGCCAGCAAGGTCACCAAACGACCTGCGCACGTAAGCGTAGGGACCTCCAGTACACGGCCAGTGCACGGCCAGTTTGGCAAAGGTCGCCGCCAGCAGCAGTGCGCCACTCAGGGCGATTGCCCAACCAATGAGGCTGGCTGCGCCATAGGGTGCGAGTGCTGCCGGCAACAGGAATACGCCGCTGCCGATCATGCTGCCGACCACCAGCGCTGTGGCCATCCACAGTCCCAACGGGCGGGTAGGCGTGTGGTCCGAGGGATCGACGTGCAGCGATTGCGGCTCGGACATGCGTGGACCTTGGATTGAACTGGAGTGGATGGCAGTTATGCGCTGGCCAGCGCCGCCTGTCGATAGGCGGCACGCAACATCTCATGGAAATGATGCACACCTGATTCGCGTAGCGGGTTCAGCCGCCCCGGCAGGTACGAACCCGACGCGAAGCCGCGATGCACGTCTTCGCAGATGCCGAGATCTTCTTGCTGCACTTCATCACTAAAGGCGAGGTCCGCATCGCGCCTCGCATCCGCGCCGGCATCGACATCGGGGGCGTAGTAACTGTCGAACTCCACCCGGCAGCGATCCACGCCGAGCGGGATCACGCGGTTGGTCTGCATCCGGCCCGGCAGGATGTTGAGCATCGTGTTCGGCCACAGCCAGTAGTACAGCGCATCGCCATTGCCATACAGCGAGGCGTCGCTTTCGAGCGGGCTCCACTGCAGGTTGTGCCACTGCATCAGCTCGGTGCGGTAACTGCGGTAATCCAGCAGGCGGTTGAGGCCGGGATGCACATGCGGAACGTGGTAGCCCTCAAGAAAATTGTCGACGTACACCTTCCAGTTGCAGGCGATGTCGTAACCGACCCGATGATGGCGGCCGTAGTGTTCCAGCCCCCGATCCGGCCCGAGGCGTGCATCGATACCGGCAACGAACGCGTTGAAATCTGGAGCCTGCGCAGCATCGACCGCCGCGAACACCAAACCCTGCCAGATCTTCACCGCGAGCTGCGGCAGGTGGATTGAAGACGGCTCGAAATCCACCGCATCTTTCATTTCCGGCGCGGATTTCAGCACACCATCGAGCCCATAGTTCCAGCCGTGGTAGCGGCAGCGCAACGATGTCGCGGCCAGCCCATCGCACTGCGCAATCGGTCCGGCGCGATGCCGGCAGACGTTGTGGAATACGCGGATGACCTCGTCCGCGCCGCGCACCGTGATGATCGGCAAGCCAGCGAGGTTGCCGATCACGTGGTCACCGGCATCGCGCAGCTGGCAAACGTGCGCGATGAGCTGCCAGCTTCGGTCGAAGATCAGCGTTCGATCCGTCATCGGCATTTCTGCATCGACGTAGTAACGAGCCGGCAGGGCGGTCGCGGTGGCAAGCGTTTGCGGGTCAAGGTCATTCATGGCGGCAGTCTCTGCAGCAACAGGCGCATGGCATCAGGGTACCCGCAGCAACACCATGATGGCTGCTGGCAAGAAAAAGTCCGGCTTGCGCCTTCCCGTGTCTCGATTGGAGTACCGGGTCAACCTGCAACTGGTGAAACAGGCGCAGGTGGCGCAGCCGGTGAGGTGGTCGCGCCGGCTGGCGTCCAGCCGCATTGTTGCCCGGCATTTTGTTCCTTGAGCCAGCCTTGCAATGGTGCGAAGTATTCCAGCACGGCGCTGGCATCCATTTTTTCGCCGCCGGTCAAATCCTTCAGCGTCTGCTGCCAGGGTTGGCTGGCGCCCTTGGACAGCATCGCGGAATATTTCGCGCCGGCTTCCTTGCTGCCGTAGAAGCTGCATTCGTACAGCGGCCCCTTGTAGCCGGACGCCTCGCACAATGCCTTGTAGAACTGGAACTGCAGGATGTCGGCAAGGAAGTAACGTGTGTAGGGCGTATTGGCAGGCACGTGGTACTTCGCGCCCGCATCGAAATAGAGTTCGCCGCGCGGGCTCACTGGCGCAACACCCTGGTACTTCGCTTTCAGGTCCCACCAGGACTTGTTGTAGCTGTCCGGTTTGATCGATCCATCGAATACGCCCCAGCGCCAGCGGTCGATCATCAGGCCGAATGGCATGAACGCGATCTTGGCCAAGGCCATGCGCATTTGTGCATTGATCATCGCCTCCCTGGTTTGCTGCTGTGCGCCGACCAGACCGATCGAATGCATGTAGCCCGGCGTCATCGCCAGGACGATCGTGTCGCCGATAGCCTCGTGGAAGCCGTCATGCGCGGCGTTCTGGAAGATCGGCGGCTGCTTGTTGTAGGCAAGGTCGTAATAAAGATGGCCAAGCTCGTGGTAGATCGTCTTGAGGTCTTCCTCTCTCGGGTTGATGCACATCTTGGTGCGCACGTCGCCAGCCATGTTCATGTCCCAGG
>JBKJOY010000375.1:0-3048 GCA_046595415.1 Thermomonas sp. | reverse complement strand
GTTCAAGCTGGCCGCCCTGGAATTTCTTCAGCAGCGACTCGCGCTTCTTCTGCGGTACGTCGCCACTGAGCACGCCGACCCGATAGCCGGCTTTCTCCAGCGCACGCGCCACGCGTTCGACGAACGCCTTGGTGTTGACGAAGACCAGCGTGCGTGCGCCTTCGCTGCGCGACAACAGGCCGATCAGCAACGGCAGCTTCTCTTCGTCCGCCGGGTAGTAAAGCCTCTGGCGTACGCGGGCGGCGGTGATGTGCTCGGTTTCCACGACGAGCTTTTCCGGCTCGTTCATGTGCTCGTAGGCCAGCTCCAGCACGCGATGCGACAAGGTTGCCGAGAACAGCAACGTCTGCCGAGCGGTGCGCTCCGGCATGCGCCGCAGCAGGAAACGGATGTCCTTGATGAAGCCAAGGTCGAACATGCGGTCGGCTTCGTCCAGCACGCAGATTTCGCAGGCGTGCAGGCTGACCACCTTGTGCTGCTTGACGTAGTCGATCAGGCGGCCAGGGGTGGCGATGATCACGTCGGCGCCGCGCTGCAGGAGTTCGCGCTGCTTGTCGTAATCCACCCCGCCATAGACCAGGGCGAAGTTCAGGCCAAGTTCCGATCCAAGCTTGACCGCATCCTTGTGGATCTGGATCGCCAACTCGCGGGTCGGTGCCAGGATCAGCGCACGCGGATCTTCGGGCTTGCGGTCAGCCAGCGCCGGTTTGGTCATCAGGCGATTGATCACCGTGACCAGGAAAGCCAGGGTCTTGCCGGTGCCGGTCTGGGCCTGGCCCGCGACATCGCGGCCCTGAAGCGTCAACGGCAGGGTCATCGCCTGGATCGGCGTGCATCGGGAGAATCCGGCCGCTTCAAGCCCTGCAAGCAGGGACGGATGCAGGTCGAAGCTGGAAAACGGGATATCGGTAAGGGGCTTGTCGCTCATGCTTGGGTCTGGAGGCCTTGGGGCTGGGGCAGTGGCGCAGCGCAATCAGTTTTCACGCTGGCGCGGGGCGTCGAACTTGCCTCCAAACTTGCGTCGAGGGCGCGTGCCACGCAGACTGCCGGGGTCGGATTCGGGTACCTGCAGGTCGCGCCCAAGATAGCGCCTGACGCTTGAAAGCCTGCTCGGAACGCCCCAGTTTAACAGCATTCGCGTGGCCATCCCCGCGCATCCCCTTGATCCGGCATGGATTTGCCATGCCGACGCCCCGCCCAGCAGGAGTTTCCATGAGCGATACCGTGATCCATGCCACCGACGCCGACTTCGACAGCCAGGTGCTTGCCTCCGACCAGCCAGTGCTGGTGGATTTCTGGGCCCCGTGGTGTGGTCCCTGCAAGATGATTGCACCGGCACTGGACGACTTGGCCGGCACGTATGCGGGCCGCGCCAAGATCGTGAAAGTCGATGTCGACCAGAACCAGGCCACCGCGCTGAAGTTCCACGTGCGCTCGATCCCGATGCTGCTGTTGTTCAAGGGCGGCCAGGTCCAGGCCACCCAGATCGGCGCGGTGGGCAAGGCCCAGCTGGCGCAGATGATCGACAAGGCGCTCTGAGTCAGCGTTAGCGCTGGTTCTGTCGTGACCGACACAGGCCATCCCGGTGCTCACTGGGGTGGTCGCTTGCTGGTTGAAGCGACGGCTGGGGACCGCAGACACCGCTTCGACCTGAACGTTTTTCGTCATAACGCTTGCCGCCAACCGCGGCCAATGCTAATTTTCCGCAGGATCCGGCGCTGAACCACCGCCTTGCAAGGCGCGCCGCACCCCTTCTGATCTGATTCCTGCTTCGGTCGAGACGTTCCCGACCTGGCACCCACACGACCCCGCAACCAGCGGCGCTCGTCACCTCAAGCGAGGATTCTCCACTTGTCCGACCCCACCAACGACGCCGGCGAGCCAGCCGCCAAGCGCGTGCGCAAGCCCCGCGTAGCCAAGACCGTCGCCGATGCGCCGAGCATGCCCACCCTGCCGGAACTCTCCGCGCCCAAGCCTGCGGCACCGAGGCCTGCCGAGACCAAGCCGGTTGACAACACGCCAGCCGAAGTAAAAGCCGAGCCCAGGCACGAAGCTCCACCGCCCGCCCGCGAAGCCGCACCGCGCAATGTCGATCGCGCGCCGCGTAGCCAGGCCGAGCATGCGCCTCGCAATGACGGCAATACCGGCGGCGGCGACCGCCAGAATGGCCAGGGTCAAACCACCCAAGGCGACAGCCAAGCTGATAACCAGTCCGGCAATCAGGGCGGCGATGGTCAGCGCAACAACAGCGCCAACAGCAACAACAATCGCCGCGACCGCTTCAAGAATCGCCGCGACCGCCAGCGCGACCGTTTCCAGGAAGGCGGTATGCCCGACGACGGTGGCAATGGCGAAACCTTCGTGCCGCGTCCGCACCCGCAGGTGCCGGAAGGCTTCCCGCAGTACTCGCTGGGTGACCTCAAGCGGATGCCCGCGCACAAGCTGCTGGAAATCGCCGATCAGTTGCAGATCAGCGAGGGCGTGGCCCGCGCGCGCAAGCAGGACATCATCTTCGGCATCCTCAAGGTGCTCACCCGCCATGCTGAAGGCGTTGCCGCCGACGGTGTGCTGGAAATCCTGCCGGACGGCTTCGGCTTCCTGCGCGCGGCCGAGGCCAGCTATCTCGCTGGGCCCGATGACACCTACATCAGCCCGTCGCAGATCCGTCGCTTCAACCTGCGCACCGGTGACCACCTGTCCGGCCGTATCCGCTGGCCCAAGGATGGCGAACGCTACTTTGCGCTGTCGATCGTCGACACCATCAACGGCGAACCGATCGAGGCGTCGAAGAACAAGGCGCTGTTCGAGAACCTGACCCCGCTGTTCCCGCGCAAGAAATTCAGGCTCGAACGTGGTGACGGCTCCAGTGAAGACATCACCGGCCGCATCCTCGACCTGATGGCGCCGCAGGGCAAAGGTCAGCGCGCGTTGATCGTGAGTCCGCCGAAGGCCGGCAAGACGATGATGATGCAGCAGGTCGCATCGGCCATTACCTACAACCATCCCGACGTGCACCTGATCGTGCTGCTCATCGACGAGCGGCCGGAG
>JBKJOY010000339.1:0-9031 GCA_046595415.1 Thermomonas sp. | reverse complement strand
CCAGCGGATACAATCGTGCCTCGCGAAAGTGGCGGAATTGGTAGACGCCCTGGCTTTAGGTGCCAGTGCCGCAAGGCGTGGGGGTTCGAGTCCCCCCTTTCGCACCAGCCGTTCAGGCTGCCGTTTAGGCTTGGTGCGTTATGCTCGGCCCACGGCATCGGGCCGGTTCAAGCACAGGAATCATCGATCATGCGCAGCGGCAATCCTGCACTTCAGGAAAGCACTTTCCTCGACCTCGGTACCGGCACGGTAGTACGCAACGATGCCGGGGCGATGAGCCTCAATGGCACCGTCAACAAGACTGCGATTTTGCTGGTCTTGTGCCTGGCCGGCGCCCTTTTCACGTGGTCACAGGCTGCCTCGGCCATTGCCGCTGGAAACCCCGGCGCGATCATGCCGTATCTCTTGGGTGGCGCAATCGGTGGCTTCGTGGTCGCGTTGATCACCGTCTTCAAGAAGCAGTGGGCGCCCATCACCGCACCGCTTTACGCCGCGCTGGAAGGCTTGTTCCTGGGCGGGATCTCGGCGATGTTCGAGCTGCGCTATCCAGGCATCGTGATGCAGGCCGTTGGCCTGACGTTCGGCACCTTGGCTGCGCTGCTGATGGCGTATCGCAGCGGTCTGATCAAGGTCACCGAGAACTTCAAGCTCGGCGTGGTCGCCGCCACGGGCGGCATCGCGCTGCTGTACCTGGTGAACATGGGCATGCAGATGTTCGGCATGCAGGGCATGGGCTTCATCCATGAAGGCAGCACCATCGGCATCCTGTTCAGCGTGGGCGTGGTGATCGTGGCCGCGCTCAACCTCGTGCTGGATTTCGACTTCATCGAGAAAGGCGTCGACGCTGGTGCGCCGAAGTACATGGAGTGGTACGCCGCGTTCGGCCTGTTGGTCACCCTGGTGTGGCTGTACCTGGAAATCCTGCGCCTGCTGTCGAAGCTGCAGTCACGCAACTGACCACGGTTTCGACTCCAATAAAAAGGGCGCCAATGGCGCCCTTTTTTCATGCCTGCAACAACATGATCACAGCCTGCTGGCGATGGCCTGGGCGAAGCCCATCGTGTTGCCCTGCCCGCCCAGATCCGGGGTGAGGCCGTCTTTGGCTTCCAGCGTAGCGATGATCGCCGCGCGCAGACGCTCGGCCTGTTCGGGCGATGCCAAATGATCCAGCATCTGCGCAGCACCCAACAGCAGCGCGCAGGGATTGGCGATGCCCTTGCCCGCAATGTCCGGGGCAGACCCATGCACGGCTTCGAAGATTGCCGCATCGGTACCGATGTTGGCGCCCGGCGCCAAGCCCAAGCCGCCCACCAACCCGGCACACAGGTCAGAGATGATGTCGCCGAACAGGTTGGTGGTCACGATCACGTCGAATTGTTCAGGGCGCATCACCAGCTGCATGCAGGTGTTGTCCACGATCATCTCGTTGCATGCGATGTCAGGATACTGCTGGGCCACTTCGCGCGCCGTCTTCAGGAACAGGCCAGACGTCGATTTCATGATGTTGGCTTTGTGCACCACGGTGACCTTCTTGCGGCCCGTGCGGCGCGCCAGGTCGAAGGCGTAGCGGACGATGCGCTCGGAACCCCTGCGCGTCGTACGAATCATCGAGGTCGCGAACTCGCCATCGGCCGACGTTTCCTGACCTTCCTGGGTATAGGCGCCCTCCGTGTTTTCGCGCACGGTGACCAGGTCCACGCCTGCGGCGAAGCGCGACTTCGTGTTCGGGAACGACTTCGCCGGACGCACGTTTGCATACAGGTCGAAGCGCCGACGCAACTCGACATTGATCGACGAAAACCCGCCGCCGACCGGCGTGGTCAACGGCGACTTCAGTGCGATGCGGTTCCGGCTGATTGATTCCATCGTCGCCGCAGGAATCAACTCACCGTGTTTCTCGAGGGCGACCAGGCCGGCGTCGGCAAATTCGTACGTGATGCCAAGCTGCATCGCATCCAGCACGTGCAGGGTGGCATCCATGATTTCCGGGCCGATGCCATCGCCGCGGATGACGGTGATCGTCGTGGTCATAAAGGGTCTGTTCCTGGCGGGCGATAGCGCGAAATCACGCGCCAACGCGAGAAAGTTAGCCTCTAATTATGCCATGTGGTGCAGCTCAGCCGTGGTCGTGCGCCTCTGGCGCGGCCGCATCACCCTGTTCCAGTTGATCAAGGAAATCCACCGCACGACGCAGATGTGGGATGACGATGCTGCCGCCCACGACCAGCGCGACCGAAAACGCCTCGAACATTTCGTCACGATTGACGCCGGCGTCCTTGCATTGCGCGACGTGGTAGCTGATGCAGTCGTCGCATCGCAGCACCATCGACGCCACCAATCCCAGTAGCTCCTTGGTCTTGAGGTCCAATGCGCCGGCTTGGTAGGTCTGCGTGTCCAAGGCGAAAAAGCGCCGGACAACCTGATTGGGCTCGGCAAGGATGCGTTCGTTCATGCGCTTGCGGAAATCGGTGAACTCGGCCAAACGGTCAAGGCCAGCCGCTTTGTGGTCCTTCAGCGACGTGCTCATGCGCCTTCACCTGCCAGCAATGGCTCGAATTTCCCGGCCCGGTGCATCGCAATCATGTCGTCGTAGCCGCCTACATGGATGTCGCCGACGAAGATTTGCGGGACGCTGGTGCGCTTGGCCAAAGCAACCATGCGCTGGCGCTCCTCCGGGTCGGTATCGATCCGGACCTCGGTCCACGCCAGGCCTTTGCTTTTCAGGAAGTTCTTGGCTGCCACGCAGTAGGGGCAAATCGCGCTGCTGTAGATGGTGATTGGGGGGGGTGTGATGTCACTCAAGCTGATCTCCAAGCGAAGGGAATATGAACAAGCAACATAGTGTCGCGTTTGCGGTCTAGGGGTTGTGTTCGAATATGCGGCCAGAACGTGCATATTTCCAGACAGCCTGTAGTGCTGTCGTCGTGCCAGTGTTGATCACGGTGTACTTCAACCGAGGTTCATGCCCGCAACGCCTTCTGGCCGCATCCTCACCGCATGGAGATTCGAGTGCCCCAGTCGCCTTCAATCCTTGCCGCTGCCCTTGCAGGTGCGCTGGCGTTTGCCTCGGCCGCGTCCGCGCAAGAGTCGAAATTACCCGATATCGGTTCCTCCGCGGGCAATGTGCTGTCGCCTGCCAAGCAGGCCGAATACGGCGCGATGACCCTCGCCCAGCTGCGCCACGAAGGTTATGTGCTCGACGACCCGTTGCTGGGTGGCTGGCTGGATGCCGTTGGCCAGCGCCTCGGCGGCGCCAGCGACAAGCCGCAACAGCCGTTCACCTTCTTCATGCTGCGCGACCGCCAGATCAATGCGTTCGCGACCCTGGGCGGCTACGTCGCGATCAACGCGGGACTGATCCTGGCCGCCGACCGCGAGGATGAAGTGGCCGGCGTCCTGTCACACGAAGTCGCCCACGTCACCCAGCAACATGTACTGCGTGGCGCAGAGCGCGCCCAGCGCGACAGCATCCCGATCATGCTGGCGATGCTCGGCGCGATCATCGCCGCGCAGAAATCCAGTAGCACCTCCAGCGGCAACGCCACGTCGGCGGCGGTCATTGGCGGCTTGGGCCTGCTCCAGCAGCGGCAAATCGACTACACCCGCGACAACGAAGCCGAAGCCGATCGTATCGGCATCCGGGCAATGGCGCGCGGTGGTTACGACCCTCAAGGCATGGGCGATTTTTTCGAGAAATTGCAGTCGGTGGTGCGCGTCAACCAAGGCGACGAACGCAGCCGTACGCCGGGCTACCTGCAAACCCACCCCATCACCCTGACCCGCATCAGCGAAGCCCGCGAGCGGGCGGCAGCCCTGAAAACGGCCGCGCCGATCGCCAGCATGCGCATGCCCAACAACCCGTTGCTGCCTGCGGGCATGCAGATCCAAGCCAGCAGCGCCCTGGGTGACACCGGCGACTTTGACTGGGCGCGCGAGCGACTGCGGGTACTCAGTGCCAATACACCCGCGCAGGCCATCCGCGAATACCAGCAGATGCAGGCGAAACAGCCGCTGGACGAGAGCCAGCGTTATGGCTTGGCGTTTGCCCATCAGCAAGCGGGGCACGATGCCGATGCCTTGCGTGGAATGACCGCGTTGCAGGCCGCGCATCCGGACAACTTGTGGTTGCAGGTCAGCTTGGGCGTTGCGGAAGCCAGGTCCGGCCGCGCTGCCGATGCGGACCGCCGGTTTGAAGCATTACTTGCGCACAGGCCGACCCATCGCGCGCTGGTGTTGAGCTATGCGCAAGTGCTGGCGGAGCGCAACACACCAGCAGCCGGTACGCGCGCAGTAGCCGTGTTGCGGCCATTGCTAGGTACGGGCGGCGCCGATTTGTTGTTCCAGGAAGCGTATGCCCGCGCCAATGAAATCGCCGGCGATGACGTGCGTGCAGGCGAAGCGTGGGCAGAGTCCGCCTACCTCAACGGTCGCCCCGAGCAGGCGCTGGTGCAGCTGAACAACCTCAAGAAGCGCAGCACGCTGGACTATTACGCACGCAGCCGGATCGACGCACGCATCGCCGCGATCACCCCGACCGTGCTGGAACTACGCCGGCAGGGCGTCAGGGATGAAGATGCGACGCGCGGCAAGCTGCAATTTGGCGTCAGTGCCGACAAGCGTGGCGATCCGCGGCCGGGCACGCGTGGATTGGTGTGGTGACAGTGTCACAATTCGGTCACCGAACCGTCGTGTAATGGCAGGAGGGCCGCGAACGCGGCGCAGACGTGTTGCCAGACATGCAAAAACGCATCTTGATCGTCGATGACGAACCCGCCATCCGCGACATGGTCGCTTACGCGCTGCGCAAGGGTGATTTCGATCCAGCGCATGCCGGCGACGCCCGCGAGGCACAGGCCTCGATCAGCGAACGCGTGCCCGACCTGATCCTGCTGGACTGGATGTTGCCCGGCACCAGTGGCCTGGAATTGGCCCGACGCTGGCGGCGCGAAGCGCTGACCCGTGACATTCCGATCATCATGCTGACCGCACGCGGCGAAGAAAACGACCGCGTGGGCGGCCTCGAAGCCGGCGTCGACGACTATGTGGTCAAGCCATTCTCCGCGCGCGAACTGCTTGCGCGCATCCGCGCAGTCATGCGCCGCTCGCGCGATGACGATGAGGACGGCAGCGTGCAGGTGGGTGGCTTGCGCATCGATGGTGCCGCGCATCGCGTGTTCGCAAACCCCGCTGGTGGCGAACCGGGTCCGGTACAGATCGGCCCTACCGAATACCGCCTGCTGCATTTCTTCATGACCCACCCGGAACGCGTCTACAGCCGTTCGCAGTTGCTGGACCATGTCTGGGGCGGCAGCGTCTATGTGGAGGAACGCACGGTGGATGTGCATATCCGGCGCCTGCGCAAGACCCTGGAGCCGCATCGGATGGACCCGATGGTGCAGACGGTGCGCGGCTCCGGCTATCGCTTCTCGGCATCGGCATGACTGGGTGGGCATGAGAAGGCAGGACAACGCTGCTATCGCTGACTGCGCCGCCCGCAAACCCGGGAACCCCCAGACCACTAGACTGGCAGCATGACACCCGCCGCCCGCGCCGCCTGGTTCCGCACGCTTGCCCAGCTCACGCTGGTGCTGGTGGCTGGCTTAGCCATCGGCCTGCTGGTCGGTCGCCCGTGGCCCGCACTGACGATCGCGGCATTGGCCGTCGTGGTCTGGCACTACTGGAAACTGCATGGGGTTTTGCTGCGCCTGACCGCGCGCCAGCGCCCACGCCCGTCGGCTGGCGTCGGCATCTGGAATGAACTGGATCGCCTGTTGCTGCGCGGGCAATCGGACATGCGTACGCGCAAACGGCGACTGCTGGCGATGTTGCGTGCGTACCGCGCCGCCGCCGCCGCATTGCCGGACGCCGTGGTGGTGATCGAACGCAATCGCCAACGCATCCTGTGGTTCAACGAAGCTGCCACCCCGCTGCTGGGCCTGCAGCATCCACCACACATCGAAGCGTCCGTGGTCGACGTGTTGCAGCCGTTGCCGATGGCATCCTGGCTGGCTGCCGGCCGCAATGCCGAACCGATGATGGACGTCCCCTCGCCCAGCGACCCCACGCGCCGCCTGAGCCTGCGGCTGATCCCGTATTCCGACGAACTGTGGCTGCTGGTCGCCCGCGACGTGACCAAGCTCATGCGTCTGGAACAGATGCGCCGGGATTTCGTCGCCAATGTGTCGCACGAATTGCGCACGCCGCTGACCGTGATCCATGGCTATCTGGAGATGCTGGATCCGGACGAGCAGCCCGAATGGGCGCCGATGCTGGCGGAGATGCAACGGCAATCCCAGCGGATGACCCAGCTTGTCGAAGACCTGCTCACGCTGTCGCGGCTGGAAGCGCGCGATACCCTGCCCGAAGACAAGGTCGCGATGACGCCGATGCTGGCCACGTTGCGGCGCGAAGCCGAGGCACTCAGCCACGGCCTGCACCGGATCAGCGTGAAAGACAGCGCCCAGGTCGACCTGAGGGGCTCCAACCAGGAACTGCATAGCGCGTTTTCCAACCTGGTCAGCAATGCCGTGCGCTACACCCCGAGCGGCGGCCAGATCGACATCGATTTCGTACTCGAAGGCCATGGCGGAGCCGTGCTGTCCGTGCGCGACAGCGGCTACGGCATTCCGAAAGCGCACCTGCCGCGCATCACCGAACGGTTCTACCGGGTCTCCACCAGCCGTTCGCGCGAATCCGGCGGCACCGGGCTTGGACTTGCCATCGCCAAGCATGTCCTTGGCCTACACGGCGCCCGCCTCGAGGTTGCCAGCCAGGTCGGCCATGGCAGTACATTCAGTTGCCACTTCGGTGCCGACCGCGTGCATCCACGCGATGCCAGCCCTTACCCTGATACTCCAGCATGAACCTGCCCCTCACCTCCCCGACAATTCCGAGCGTGCCCGTGCCCGATGCCTCGCTGTATGCCAACCGTGAATTGTCGCAACTCGACTTCAATTTCCGCGTGCTCGCGCAGGCCCAGGATCCGGCAGTGCCGCTGCTGGAGCGCCTGAAGTTCCTGTGCATTTCCTGCACCAACCTGGACGAATTCTTCGAGATCCGCGGCGGCTCGGTCCGGCATGCGATGGAATTCGGAGGGCCTATTGCCGCAGATGGCCTGGCCCCCGCTGCGCTGCTCAACCGCATCCACGACCGTGCTGCCGAACTGGTGGAAGCGCAATACCGCTGCTTCGACAAGGAACTGCGACCCGCGCTGAACGCGCAGGGCATCCGCCTGCTGCAACGCCGGCACTGGACGCCAGAGCAGACCGAGTGGCTGCGCGGGCATTTTCGCGACGAGATCATGCCGGTGTTGTCGCCACTTGGGCTGGACACCGCGCATCCGTTCCCCAAGATCCTCAACAAGTCACTGAATGTCGTGGTGTTGCTGCAAGGGCGCGATGCGTTTGGCCGCGAGGGCCACATGGCGATCGTGCGTGCACCGCGTTCGTTGCCCCGCATCATCCGGCTTCCTGATTCCGATGGCGACGGCGATGACTTGCACGATTTCGTCTTCCTCAGCACGGTGCTGTCCGCCTTCGTGCACGAACTGTTCCCCGGTATGCAGGTCAACGGTGCCTACCAGTTCCGGGTGACCCGCAATTCGGAACTGGTGGTGGATGAAGACGATACCGGCAACCTCGCGCTCGCGGTGCGTGACGAGTTGGTGGGGCGCGGCTACCTGCGCGCGGTGCGGCTGGAAATCGCCGAGGAATGTCCGCCCGACGTGGTCAAGATGTTGCTGGCCAATTTCGAACTGCCGGCCAATGCGGTCTACAAGATCGACGGCCCGGTGAATCTCAATCGGGTGATCCAGGTCTACGACATGGTGCATCGACCAGACCTGAAGTTCCGTCCGTTCCAGCCGCGCCTGATGCGCGACGTGGACGCGATGTTCGAGCAGATCAGCCAGGGCGATGTGTTGCTGCACCATCCCTACGACGCGTTCGCGCCGGTCCTCGAATTGATTCGCCAAGCGGCGGAAGACCCCAATGTATTGGCGATCAAGCAAACCCTGTATCGCACTGGGCGCGACTCACCCATCGTCGAGCACCTGATCCAGGCGGCGCGCAACGGCAAGGACGTGACCGTGGTGGTGGAGCTGCGCGCGCGCTTCGACGAGGAAGCCAACCTCGGCCTCGCTGATCGGCTGCAGGACGCTGGCGTGCAAGTGGTGTACGGCGTGGTCGGTTACAAGACGCACGCCAAGATGCTGCTGATCGTGCGCCGCGAAGGCCCAGTGCTGAAGCGTTATGTGCATCTGGGCACCGGCAATTACCACAGCGGCACCGCACGCGCGTACACCGATTTCAGCCTGATGACAGCAAACCCTGAAATCGGCAACGACGTCCACCTGATCTTCCAGCAGCTGTCGGGGCTGGCGGCGCCGCTGACCCTCGCCCGCCTGCTGCAATCGCCGTTCACCCTGCACAGCGGCGTGCTGGCCCGCATTGCCCGCGAAGCCGCGCACGCACGTGCCGGCAAGCCTGCAAGGATCATCGCCAAGATGAATGCCTTGAACGAAAGCGAGGTGATAAACGCGCTGTACGACGCCTCGCGGGCTGGTGTGCAGATCGATTTGATCGTGCGTGGCGCATGCACGCTGAAGCCCGGCATCAAGGGTGTGTCCGACAACATCCGTGTGCTTTCGGTCGTGGGCCGCTTCCTGGAACACCATCGGGTCTGGTCATTCTGCAACGGCGGCAACCGCGAGCTTTACTGCTCATCGGCAGACTGGCTGGAGCGGAACCTGTTGCGCCGGGTGGAAACTGCGTTCCCGATCCTGGATCCCGTGATCGCAGAGCGCGTGCAACACGAGGGGCTGCTTAATTACCTGGACGACAACCAGAATGCGTGGGAACTGCAGGCCGACGGCCACTACCACAAGCTCGAACCCATCGATGGTGCGGCTGCGTTCTCGGCGCAACTCTCGATGCTGGATGGGCTGTATGCGTGAGTGCAGGCGATAATGCGCGGATGAAGACGCTCGCCGCATCGCTTCCACCTGTCACTCATCCCCAGCGATTGACTGCAT
>JBKJOY010000273.1:0-5807 GCA_046595415.1 Thermomonas sp. | reverse complement strand
CATCCGCAACCCGATAATGCGCGCCCAGTGCCAGCTCCAGCCCGCCGCCAAGTACGGTGCCGTTGATGGCGGCCGCGACCGGCTTAGCACTGGATTCCACCGCCGCGATGACGTCATGCAGGTTCGGTGCCTGCTCGGCGCGCGGTGTATTGAATTCCTTTATGTCGGCACCGCCCGAAAACACCTTGCCACCGCCGGTGATGACTATTCCGATAACCGTGGCGTCGGCATTCGCTTCGGCCAACGCATCCACCATGCCACGGCGGACGGCAAGCCCCATGCCGTTCACCGGCGGATTGTCGAAGGTGATGACGGCGATGCCGTCTTGAGTCGAACGGGTTACAGCCATGAGGGTGCCTGCGCCTTGCGAAGAGGATGGAATAAGAGGATGGAATGACATGCGGTCTTTGATTCGTGCGCTCATGCAACGCGACCTGCACGTTGCGCAAAACGCCAGCCGAGCTCTGCAAGCATCTGCGTCTGTTGGCCGAAGCGCTGTGCATCGGGATCGGTTGCCATGCCGGCACGCGCACGCGCGCCGACGCCTTGCACGATGGCGGCAAGCCGGAACAGGTTGTAGGCGAGGTAGAAGTCCCAGTGCTCGCCTATTGCAAGACCGGTACGGCGTTCGTAGGCCGCCACGTAATCATGTTCGGCCGGGATGCCGAGCGCATCGAGATCCAACCCGCTGAGCCCTGCCAAGAAATCCGGCGGGATATGCCAGCTCATCACGTGATAAGCGAAGTCCGCAAGCGGATGGCCCAACGTCGACAGCTCCCAATCCAGCACCGCGCGCAGACGTGGTTCGCCAGCTGCGAAGACCATGTTGTCGATGCGGAAATCACCATGCACCAGCGCCACCGGTTCTTGCGCCTCGTGCGGGATGTTGGCGGGCAGCCATGCGATCAACTTGTCCATCGCGACGATCTCGCCATCGCGACTCGCGGCGTACTGGCGGGTCCAGCGATCAATCTGGCGCCGTAGGTATTCGCCGCTACGGCCATAGTCGGACAGTCCGAGAGCGTTGATGTCGAGCAGGTGCAGCGCGGCAATCGTGGCGTTCATCGCGTCGTAGCGTGCAGCGCGTTCGGCCCTCGAAAGGCCCGGCAGGGACTGGTCGCGGAAGATATCGCCGTCCACGAAATCCATGATGTAGAAGCCAGCACCGATGATGGCCTCGTCTTCGCACAGCGCATGCATGCGTGCGACCGGAAAGCTGCTTGCAGCCAGTGCCTGCTGCACGCGGAACTCACGGTCGATCGCATGCGCGGATGGCAGCAGCGAAGCCTTTGGACCCGGGCGTGCGCGCAGCACGCAGTCGCGGGCTGCACTGCGCAAGCGCCAGCCCGGGTTGGAGCGGCCGCCATGCAGGCGATCGACCTGCAACTGGCCGCCGAATCCTTCGAGCGTCGCCTGCAACCAGGCTCGCAGTTCAGCAGTGCGCGCTTCCACCTGAGGGGATTTTTGTTGGGATGCGCTCATGGGGTTGCCCTCACCAGGACGCCATCGCGTAAGACCGGAACCACGTCCGAAGAGTCGCAGATCGCGGCATCCGCCAGTTCATCAGCCAGGCCATTGCGCACCAACACACGTCCGACGCTGGACGCGTCAAGCGCGTGGGCGATGGCACCGCCCTTGCAGGCCAATTCCGCAGCCAGCGCGGCATCGGTCGCCTCGTAATTGCCGATTGCGCGTAGTGCCTGCACCAGACGGCCGGCACCGACGAAGTCCTCCAGACAAAATCTTCCCAGCGAACCGGCACAGACCAGCAGAACCGGTAGCTCGGGATGTACCTCTGCTATGTGCCGCGCCAGCGCAGCGGCATTGGTCAGCGCACCGGCATAGACCGCCGCCGCGTTTTTGCTTGCCGCAATCGCGCGGGTGCCATTGGTCGTGCAATACACCACGTCGCCACCGTGTCCGGCGACGCGAGCGGCCAGCGCAAGAGGTGTCGGCGTCAACCAGCCCGGCACGGTCCGCGCAAGGTACTCGCCGGCCAGCAAGGCACCCGCACGCTCGCCGGCCGCAGCACGCGCGTCAGCTTCGTCGCAGGCGGGGTAGATCGACCGTGCACCGGCTGCCAGCACACGCACGATGGTCGAGGTCGCGAACAGCACGTCGATGACGACAACGACGCGTCCCTCAAGCCGCGCTGGATCTATATCTTCCCTGCGCGCGAGCACATGCAGGGTCGGATGTTTGATGGAGGTCGAAGTCACTTCGTTTAATTCCGTATTATGGAACTTAAATCTATTCTGCGGAACACTCTAAACGTGATGCTCGATGATCGCAACCGCTCGCCTCGTCTTACTTAGACTTAATATCGCTTTTTATCAGTGACTTGCGGTCAGACTCTTGGGGTAATAAGCTAATGATTAGCATGGAACTCTATTCCGCATAGTGAAACTTATGGACCTGACCCCAACTCTGCGTGCGCAGGACCTGCATGCCCGTTTGCTCACGTTCCTGCAGGATCGTGTCTGGCCGGAGGAAGCCGCGCTTGCCCGCGAAGAGGCCGGCGCTCGCGCGGCCGGCAATCCCTGGCAACCGAGTGCGCTGATCGAACAACTCAAACAGGAGGCCAAGGCGCAAGGACTGTGGAATCTGTTCCTGCCGAATTCGCCGCATGTACCCGAGGGCCTGAGCAACCTCGACTACGCGCCGCTGTGCGAGTTGATGGGGCGGTCGTATTGGTCGCCTGAAGTCTTCAATTGCAGCGCACCGGACACCGGCAACATGGAAGTGCTGGCGCGCTACGCCAGCGCGACGCAGCAGGCTCGCTGGCTGGAGCCCCTGCTGGATGGCCGTATTCGTTCGGCCTTCCTGATGACCGAGCCGGCCGTGGCCTCCTCCGATGCCACCAACCTGGAATGCTCGATCCGTCGCGATGGCGACGATTACGTCATCGACGGTTGCAAGTGGTACGCCTCCGGTGCCGGCGACCCGCGTTGTGAGGTCTACATCGTCATGGGCATCACGGATCCCGACGCGGTTCCGCACCAACGGCATTCGATGATCCTGGTCCCCGCCGCCACAAACGGCATCACGGTCGAGCGCGCGATGGACGTATACGGCTACGACGACGCACCGCACGGGCACATGCAGATCGCGCTGGCAAACGTGCGTGTGCCTGCCGACAACATGCTGCTCGGCGAAGGCCGTGGGTTCGAGATCGCGCAGGGTCGTCTTGGTCCAGGCCGCATCCACCATTGCATGCGCGTGATTGGTCTTGGCGAACGCGCACTGGAAGCGATGTGCCGGCGACTGTCTTCGCGCCAGGCGTTCGGGCGCACGCTCGCGGACCAGTCGATCTGGCGCGAACGCATTGCCGAATCGCGCTGCCTGCTCGACCAGGCACGGCTGATGGTGCTCAAGGCCGCGCGGATGATGGACACCGTCGGCAACAAGGCGGCGCGCGCCGAGATCGCGATGATCAAGGTGATCGCGCCACAGGCTGCCGAACGCGTGATCGACTGGGCGGTGCAGGCGCATGGCGCGGCCGGCGTCAGCCAGGACACCTTCCTGGCAAAAGCCTGGGCGCACACACGCATCCTGCGTCTGGCCGATGGGCCGGACGAGGTGCATCGCGAATCCATCGCCCGCATCGAACTGCGCAAGTACGCCAGCGCAGCCAAGGCCGGCTGAGATGGGCAACCCGAAGCGTGACCTGCAATCGCTGGCGAGCGATGCCGATGGCCGCAACCCGCAGTTGGTCAACTCGGTGGCGCGTGCGTTTTCGATCCTGCGCTGCTTTGAACGCGTGCCACGGCAGGTGGACAGCCACTACCTCGGCAACCAGGACATGGCCCGCCGCACCGGCCTGCCGAAGGCCACCGTGTCACGGCTGACGCATACCCTGGCGACGCTGGGATACCTGGACTATTCGCCCACGCGCGAGAAGTACGCGCTGGGACCGGCAGTACTGGGACTCGGCCACGCCTACATCGCCAGCCAGGACGTGATCACCATCGCCCAGCCATTGATGCAGGAACTGGCCGACTACACCGAATCGGCAGTGATGCTGGCCGTGCCTGATGGCCTGCGCATGCTGCTGCTCGAAGTCTGCCAGGGCGATGCAATGTTCAACTTGCGGTTGGAGAAAGGCGCGCGCGTGCCCCACGGCACCACCGCACTCGGCCGCGCCGATTTGGCCGGCAGGCCAGCAGCCATGTTCGAACAACTACTGGAAGAATTCGCCAAGACGTCCAGCCCGGAGGCGTGGCCGCAGGTCCGCGCCGGCATCGAACGCGCGCGCCGCGACTACGAAACCTATGGATTCTGCTTCTCGCTCGGCGACTGGAACCCGGACGTGTTCGCGGTCGGCGTGCCGATGATCTCGGCCGATCGCACCCGCCACTTCGCCTTCAACATCAGCGGCCGCGTATCGGTGATGACCCGCGAAAAACTCGTGCAGGATTTCGGCCCGCGCCTGGTCGCATTGCGCAACCGCGTCTACGAAGCCAACGAAGGCCGCTTCTGAGTCATCCCTTCTGCGCCATCGCTTCATGATCCTGGAGTACGCCGAATGAAAGCCGTCGTTTGCGAAGCATGGGGCGAGCCCTCAGTGCTGAAGGTCAAGGACATGCCGTTGCCCATGCCCGCTCCGGGTCAGCTGCGCGTGCAGGTACGGGTGGCCGCGGTCAATTTCCCCGATGCACTGATGGTCGCCGGCAAGTACCAGTTCCGCCCGGAATTTCCGTTCTCGCCGGGCGCCGAGTTCTCCGGCGTGGTGACCGCAGTCGGCGAAGGTGTCGGATCACCAAAAGTCGGCGACAAGGTCGTCGGCACTGCCGCGTTCGGTGCCTATGCCGAAGCAGTGATCGCCGATGCCGCGAATGTAGTCGCGTTGCCCGCCGACATCAGCGACGCCAACTTCGAATTGGCGGGCAGCTTCCTGCTTACCTACGGCACCTCCTACCACGCGCTCAAGGATCGCGCCGAAGCCAAACCCGGCGAAACCCTGCTGGTGCTGGGCGCAGGCGGCGGCGTGGGGCTCGCCGCGGTGGAACTGGGCAAGCGGATGGGCCTGCGGGTGATCGCCGCGGCATCCAGCGAAGCCAAACGTGAGGCCGCACGTTCGCGTGGTGCAGACGACGTACTGGACTACACCGCCGAGGACTTTCGCGATCGCATCAAGGCACTGACCGGCGGACGTGGTATGGATATCGTCTACGACCCGGTCGGCGGCGACTTCGCCGAAACCGCACTGCGTAGCGTGGGTTGGCGCGGACGCTACCTGGTGGTCGGGTTCGCTGCAGGGGGCATCCCCAAACTGCCAGTCAATCTGTTGCTGCTGAAAGGCAGCGCACTGGTCGGCGTGTTCTGGGGCGAATTCGTGCGCCGCGAGCCGGACAAGAACGCCGCCAACACCAGGCAGCTCCTGTCGTGGTTGCATGAGGGCGAGTTGCGTCCGCTGATCTCGGCACGCTATCCACTGATGGGCGCGCCAGCTGCACTGGATGCGCTGCTCGCACGTCAGGCCATTGGCAAGCTCGTGATCGTTCCCGCGCAGGCCCACTGACCTAACCCCAACCAACAGGCGCGCACCTGCAGCTCAACATGGACACGACCGGCATGGATACGACAGCGCGACTGGCACCCGTTTTTCGCCTGCTGGATGACCGCGCAACCCGCCTGTTCATCGGCATGGCCGCGTTCTTCTGCGTCAACGCGGTGCTGGCCGAATTCATCGGGGTGAAGATCTTCGCACTGGAAGACACACTCGGCATCGCGCCGTTGCAGTGGAGCCTGTTCGGCCAGACTGGCTCGCTCAACTTCACTGCCGGCACCCTGCTGTGGCCGATCGT
>JBKJOY010000233.1:0-5731 GCA_046595415.1 Thermomonas sp. | reverse complement strand
CCTTCCTTGCCGACCTTGTCCATCGCCTGCGCGATGAGGTCGCCGATGTTCTGGTCGGAGTTGGCCGAGATCGCGCCGACCTGGGCGATTTCCTTCGACGTGGACGACGGACGCGAGATGTTCTTCAGCTCGATCACTGCAGCGGTGACCGCCTTGTCGATGCCGCGCTTGAGGTCCATCGGGTTCATGCCGGCGGCGACCGCCTTCATGCCCTCGCGGATGAACGCCTGCGCCAGCACGGTGGCGGTAGTGGTGCCGTCACCGGCGATGTCGGAGGTCTTGGATGCGACTTCCTTCACCATCTGTGCGCCCATGTTCTCGAACGCATCGGCCAGCTCGATTTCCTTGGCGACGGACACGCCGTCCTTGGTGATGGTCGGAGCGCCGAAGCTCTTCTGCAGCACCACATTGCGACCCTTCGGGCCCAGCGTGGCCTTGACGGCATTGGCGAGCACGTTCACGCCGCGCACCATCTTCGAGCGCGCGTCTTCACCGAAACGAATGTCTTTGGCAGCCATTGTTTATTTCCTTGAGATATAGGGCGGGTTTCAACCCGCCGCATTGAATGGGGATGATTCACTGACGGGCCCGGGCCCGTCGTATTACATGCGGTCGTTCAAGTCAGTGGCGGGTCGAGTCCCGCCCTACAACGACGCGCGATCAGAGGATCGCGAAGATGTCGTCTTCCTTGACCACCAGCAGGTCGACGCCGTCCAGCTTCACTTCCGTGCCGCTGTACTTGCCGAACAGGACCATGTCACCGACCTTGACCTGGGGTGCGCGCAGCTGGCCGTTGTCGAACACCTTGCCCGCGCCAACGGCGATGACTTCGCCCTTGATCGGCTTCTCGGTAGCCGAATCCGGGATCACGATCCCGCCAGCGGACAACTTCTCTTCTTCCATGCGCTTGATGACAACACGGTCGTATAACGGCTTGATATTGGACATGGCAACCTCGGCAAGTGCTTGATTGAATGGGTTTAACCCGCGCATTTTAGCAGTCGTAGGCGCCGAGTGCCAATGTGCGGAGATAAGAACCGGGCGAACCCGGACTGCACCGAGTTGGGGGGGGTGCGTCGCCCTTTCAAGGGGCTTGGCGCCGACGTAACGCAAATCCCCCGCTGCCGTACCCTATGTGGGTGAGCGCCCTGATCTGCTTTTGCACCTGCCCCGACGCCGCCACGGCCGAGCGCATCGCCACCGCGTTGGTGGAGGAGCGTCTGGCAGCGTGCGTCAATATCCTGCCCGGCGTGCGTTCCATCTATCGCTGGCAAGACGCGGTTGAGCGCGCTGACGAAGTGTTGTTGCTGGTGAAAACCATGCCGGATCTATTCGAACCACTGAAGTCGCGGCTGCTCGTGCTGCACCCGTATGAACTGCCGGAAGTGCTCGCGGTCGAAACCGATCACGCGCATCCCGACTACCTGCTCTGGGTCGCGGCACAGACCCGACCAAAACAGACCCACCGCAAGGATTGATCGCCGATGTCGATGTCGTTTGCCCATCCCAGTCGCTGGTTTGCAATGCTGGCGCTGGCGCTGTGCCTGCCAGCCAGCACCTCGGTATTTGCAGCGGGCGTCGACCTGCCGCCGGTCGACCAGGTCTTCATCCCATCGGCGAAGGCGGTGGCGCGCGACCGCATCGAAGTCCAGTGGAAGATCGCCGACGGCTATTACCTGTATCGCCACCGCACTTCCGTCAAGGCCGATGCGGCGTTCGCCGGCGCCAGCCTCAGCCTGCCGGCCGGCGACAAGCACCATGACGAGTTCTTCGGCAATGTCGAAACCTACCGGCAGTCACTCACCGGCGTGCTGACCGGCACGGCGATGGCGGGCGCCGACAGCACCACGCTGACCATCAAGTACCAAGGCTGCGCCGATGCGGGCGTCTGCTACCCGCCGCAAACCCGCACCTTGCGGGTGGCGCTGCCGGCGGATGCGGGTGGCGATGCCGGGCTGGGCTTGCCGCAACGCACTGCTGGCGGCTTGTTTGGCCTCGGCAACGGAGCGAGCACGGCCGGGATGGATGCCGCGCCGCTGCCGGAAGCGCGTGCGTTTGTCGTCGAAGCCATCGCCGGCGGCGGCAATAGCATCCTGCTGCGGCTGACGCCGGCGGCAGGCTACTACCTGTATCGCGACAAGCTCTCGGTAAGGCTGGATGCCGGCAGCGGCGTGTCCGCGGCGCTACCGCCTGTCTCCAAACTACCCAAGGCCACCTCGCATCGCGACGAACATTTCGGCGAGGTCGCGGTGTATTTCGGCCAGGTCGAGATCACCCTACCCGTCAAACGCACGCAGACCGCGGCGGCGAACGGCAACTTGATCGTGGGCTTGCAGGGCTGCCAGACCGACGGCATCTGCTATCCACCGATGACCCGGCGCCTGCAGATTTCACTGCCGGCCGGCACCCTGACCCCGAAAGTCGAATTGGCCGAATTGCCCGCCGCAACTGATGCTAGCGCCACATCGCCACCTTCGGCAGGTCCCGACGCAACCATCGGTTCACCGCCAGGCAGTGCGGCGCCGAGCACACCTGATGTGACTGGAATCACGGCGACGGGTAGCGTAGACGCCACTGCCCGCACACCTCCGCCCGGCAAAGCGTCGCCCGGCCTGCTGCTGTCCCTGCTGCTGGCCTTGCTCGGCGGATTGATCCTCAACCTGATGCCGTGCGTACTGCCGGTGCTGTCACTGAAGGTGCTGTCGGTCGCCCAAAGCGGCGAAAACCACAACAGCGCGCGTCGCCATGCGCTCTGGTACACCGCAGGTGTGATGGTGAGCTTCGTCGCGCTGGGCGCACTTGCACTGGGATTGCGCAAGGCCGGATTGGCATTGGGCTGGGGCTTCCAGTTGCAACAGCCGCTGGTCGTGGCTGGACTCGCGCTGGTGGTGTTCGCGTTGGGGCTGAGTCTTTCGGGCCTCTGGTACGCCAATGTCGGCATCGGCCAACGCGGCGGTGCGCTGATGCAGGCTGGCGGCGCGCGAGGCGATTTCTTCACTGGCGTACTCGCGGTGGTGTTGGCCACGCCCTGCACGGCGCCATTCATGGGCGCGGCACTGGCGTACGCATTCACCGGCCCTGCGCTGGGCGGATTGCTGGTGTTCGCGATGCTGGGCCTGGGCCTGGCTTTGCCGTTCCTGTTGATCGGGTTCGTGCCGGCATTCGCGCGGCTGCTACCGAAACCCGGCGCGTGGATGGACACCTTCAAGCAACTGCTGGCGTTCCCGCTGTACGCCACGGCGGCATGGCTGGTCTGGGTGTTGGCCAATCAACGAGGCGCCGATGCGGTCGGCTTGTGGCTTGCGTCCGCCATCTCACTGGCACTCGCCGCGTGGGCGTGGACGCAGGCGCGTAGTGGCCGCGGCCGCGGCTGGTTGGCGTTGGCCGTGGTCGCCGCGATTGGCACCGCATGGCCGCTGGCGATGCTGCACCAGCTGCCGAAGAACGCGGCGTCCGCGGCAACCGCCAGCAACGACGGCATCGAGCACGCCGTTTATTCCGAACAGCGACTGGCCCAATTCCGGGCGGAAGGACGCGTGGTCTTCGTCAACATGACCGCCGACTGGTGCGTGAGCTGCAAGGCCAACGAGAAAGCGGTGTTCGCCCGCGATGGCTTCCGCGCGGCGATGCGAGCCGCCAACGCCGTCTACATGACCGGGGACTACACCGATGTCGATCCCGCCATCACCGCCTACCTGCAAGCGCACAAGGCCGTCGGGGTGCCGCTTTACGTGGTGTATCCGCACGATGGCGGCGAAGGCGTAATCCTGCCGGTGATCGTCACGTCCAGGCTGGTCGAGGACGCACTCAAGCAGGCCAGCGCAAGCGCGCCGTGACCAAGAACGTCACTGGTAGCGCCAACATGCGGATCCTGCTGATCGCAGGGCTGGCCGCACTCGCAGGTGCCGGCGCCAGCCTGTTCTTCGATCCCACCATTTCCGCGCGGCTGGCGGGCACCGAAGCCGGGCAACGGGTGGTGGGTGTGGTGCTTGCGGCGCGGGCCCCAGAGGTGCCTGCGGGCGTGATCGTCGCCCAACGGGGCGACATCATGCCTCCAATGACCTTCTTTGACAGTGCCGGCACCCAAGTCAAGGTTCCCGGCGCCTGGGCCGGCCGGCCGACCTTGGTCAACCTGTGGGCGACCTGGTGTGCGCCCTGCCTGAAGGAAATGCCGGAACTGCAGGCCTTTGCCGGCCAACAAGGCGATACCGGCGTTCGGGTGGTCGGCATCGCCCTGGATGACGCGGTGGCGGTACGTGAATTCCTGCGCACGCACGCCAGCAACTACCCGAGCCTGGTCGATGCGCCCGGACCCTCCGATGCCGGGGTGCGGCTGGGCAATCCCGCCGGGGTCTTGCCCTACAGCGTGTTGCTCGACGCTCAGGGCCACTTGCAGAAAAGCCGCATCGGTCCCTTCGAGTCGCTCCGCGAGATCTCCGACTGGGCGATTGCAAATTAGAGCGCCAGCTCAAACAAGCGTTTAAAGTTTGAGAATGCGGCAGAAGTGCGGCGAACTGGACAGCAACGCCGGCTTGCGGGACACTGCCTGTCTGTTTTCTGGCGTACCGTGACCGATGGCGCAGCTGCTCGTCCTGCATGGCCCCAACCTCGACCTGCTTGGTACTCGCGAGCCGGAGATTTATGGCCACGCCACCCTGGCAGAGCTCAACGCTGACCTGCGCGCGCAGGCTACGGCGGCCGGCCACGAACTTCAGGGCCACCAATCCAACGCGGAACACCTGCTGATCGAGCGCATCCATGCCGCCCGCACGGACGGCACCGCGTTCATCCTGTTCAACCCGGCCGCCTTCACCCACACGTCCGTGGCCTTGCGCGATGCGCTGGCGGCAGTCGCCATTCCTTTCATCGAAATCCACCTGTCCAACCCGCATACCCGCGAAGACTTCCGGCGCTTGAGCTATTTCAGCGACTTGGCCGTCGGCGTGGTCTGCGGATTTGGCCGCGACTCCTACCGCTACGCGCTCGACGCCGCGATGGCGCGACTCGGCTAGCCCACCTGTCACCCCGTCCTTTCCAGCAGCGGCGCCCGCACGGTGCGCACGGCAGAGAGGAAGCAACGAGAGAATCCCTATGGACCTGCGCAAGATCAAGAAGCTGATCGACCTCCTGGAAGAATCCAACCTCGCCGAGATCGAGATCAAGGAAGGCGAGGAATCCGTGCGCCTGGCGCGGGTACCGCGCGCTGGCGTGATGCAGGCCGCGCCCATGCAGTACGCCCCTCAATACGCCCCTCAATACGCCGCGCCAATGGCGCAGGCGCCAGGCGCACCGGTCATGCCGATGCAATCACCGGTCGACGCTGCCACCGGTGGCAGCCACAAGCCGGTTGGCAGCGACCTGCCGGCTGGCCACGTGGTGCGTGCACCGATGGTCGGGACCTTCTATGCCAGCCCGTCGCCGGAAAAACCTTCATTTGTCAGCATCGGCCAGGCGGTCAAGGCCGGCGAGACGCTGGGGATTATCGAGGCCATGAAGATGTTCAACCCGATCGAAGCCGACGTGTCCGGCACCGTGCTGGCGATCCAGTGCGAGAGCGGGCAGCCGGTCGAATTCGACCAGCCTCTCTTTGTCATCGGCTGATCCGGCGATGCTGGATAAAGTCGTCATCGCCAACCGCGGCGAGATCGCGCTGCGCATCCTGCGCGCCTGCCATGCACTGGGCATCCGCACGGTGGCTGTGCATTCCACGGTGGACCGCAACCTCAAGCAC
>JBKJOY010000155.1:0-2972 GCA_046595415.1 Thermomonas sp. | reverse complement strand
CGACGCTTCGCCGGCGGGCAAGACCGACATCGACGCGCGTCTGGATGCGCTCATCGACGTGATCGTGCACAAGTACGCGCCGCTACCCGATGCAAGCCTGGGGCAGCTGGTCGCGTATCTGGGTCGTGGTGTGCCGCAATGGAACGCGGCTCGCAAGCCGGCGCTGCTGCGTGCTCGGCAACGCCTGCATCGCGCCAACGTGGATGGTGTCGAATGGCTGTGGCCCGTCGACGAACGCGCGGACAGTCGCCGCTGGAAACCCGACGAGCACGTGCGGTTGCTGACGCCGTTCGATCCGCTGGTGTGGGACCGCCGCCGCTTCCAGTTGCTGTGGGGCTGGACCTATCGCTTCGAAGCCTACACACCCGCACCCAAGCGCAAGCTTGGCTATTACGCATTGCCGTTGCTTTGGCGTGATCGGGTGATCGGCTGGGGCAACCTTTCGGTGAGCGCCGGCCTGCTGCGTTCGCAGCTGCATTACGTGGATGGCGGACCGCCGCGTGATGCCCACTTCGGCGAGGCGTTGGAAGCTGAGCTGGCGAGGATGCGAGTGTTCCTGGGTCTGGAATGAAAATGGAAACAAGCCAGGGGTTGGCGCCGACTTTTAAACGCGACAATTCAAGATCCGACGCTACTTGGAAACGTCGACCCTGACCCTTGTGTTGCCTGTATCAGTACCTGAACCGACTTTTTGTTTTTCCGATCCCGTCACGCGGGCTGCACCGGCGTTAGCAGAGCGTGGGTACGAACCCAGTGGAAATGCCGACATGGACAACATGGTGCAGGATCGACCCACCTCCGATGCGCAACTCGAGGCCCAACTGACAGCCCTCGAGTCGGCGATGCCGAGCCTGCAATTGCGCGCAAGCAACGTGTTCGTATTGGCAAGCGCGTGGGCGGAGCGTCATGACGCCATCGTCTCTGCTACACCACCCGGATCGCTCGGCCAGGTGGAAGCGCGCTTGCGACGGATCGGTATCCGCTGGGGCATGATGCCCGGCGCGCGCATGACTGCGCAGTTTCCTGCGCTGCCGCCGCTGAGTATTCGCGACGATAAGTAAGTGCGAGAAAAATGGCGTCAGGTTCATTCATTGATTAATCAATGAACCTGAACTCATGGTCTTAGTCCCGCAGTGACGGGGCGTGGCTTTGGTCGCCAAACATCAACCGCTGGCTGTCGACGTTCGTGGAAACCAGCACACCCGCCGCATCGAAGCGCAGGCACAGCAGCCAACCAAATTCGGTGTCGGGCCATGTCCGCGGCAACGCTGTCGGCGCCACGCCGAGCGCGCGTGCAAAGTCCAGGAGCTGGCCGTGGTGCCAGCACACCAGCGTGGTGGCGTGGTCGTAGCGTTGATCGGCAAGCAAGCGCGAAGCCAATTGGGCGAACGCGTGATCCGCGACCGCGGTGTCGACAGGCAACCCGAGAGATGCCGATAGCGGCGCAAGCGTCAGCCGCGAGCGATTGCTGTGCACCGAATCCGCCGCCGCGATCAGGCATGCGGGCGTCGGTATCTGGACGCCCTCGATCACCGGATTTACGAAGTAGGCCACGTACGCATGTGCGCGTGCCTCGCCGAACGGCGTCAATCCGTTGTCCTCCGGACGGCCTGATTTTTCAGCGTGGCGGATCAGTAGCAGCGTCGCGGATTTCGGCATTGAGGCTCGTGACCTGATGGCGGTGACTCTGAGGAGCAGAACGGAATGAAGAGCATGTCTCCGCTTCCCGTTCAAACAAGGGAGGAAATAGAATCAGGCCCCCAGCAGTTCCACTTCGAAGATGAGCGTGGCATTCGGCGGGATGACACCACCGGCGCCGCGCGCGCCATAGCCAAGGTTGGCCGGGATGATCAGCGTGCGTTGGCCGCCTTCCTTCATGCCCTGCACGCCTTCATCCCATCCCTTGATGACCATGCCGCTACCCAGCGGAAAGATGAAAGGTTCGCCGCGATCCTTGCTGGAATCGAACTTGGCGCCCTGCTCGCCGTCTTCGTAAAGCCAGCCGGTGTAATGCACGGTGACGTTGCGGCCAGGCTGCGCCTCGGCGCCGCTGCCGACAGTGATGTCTTCAAATTGCAGGCCGGAGGTCGTGGTGGTGAATGCCATTGGATGTTCCTTGTTGGTCTGAAAGTTTTCGTGGTTCGTAGTTTAGCTGCCACGGATCTTCAGACTGGAATAGGTGGGAAGGGGACCAAGGCTGGACCAAAATTACCGTTTCCCCCATGTGAGGCTACGTTCATCGGCACCGCGCACAATCCAAATTCAGTACTCACGCCGAAGGTAACGATTATGTCAATCAGCAGCCCCCGCACCCTCGCACTAGCCGCGTGCCTCGCATTGTGTGCCCTCGGCAGCGCCGCCCAGGCCCAGACCGTGGGCTACAACATCCGAACCGGCGACATTTGGGTTGATAGCCGATTGGGCGAAATCAACGATTACGGCAACCGCTACCGGGACCCGTTCATCAATGAGCTGAGCAACAATTACGGAGCGCCCCGGTCGTACATCACCGAACTGCTGACCGTACGCCGCTGGGCGCCGGCGGACGTGTACTACGCGTGCGCAATCGCCCACGCCCTGCACCGTCCATGCCTGGAGATCGTGCGCGAGTACGACCGCAATCCCGGACAGGGTTGGGGCGTCATGGCCAAGCGCATGGGCATCAAGCCTGGCTCCAAGGCGTTCCACGACTTCAAGCGCGGCACCGTTTCTACCTACAACCGTTGGGGCTATCCGGTAGTGATCGACCGCGATGTGCATGTCGATTGGTCCAAGCATGGCCCCGGCCACGGCACGTTCAAGAACGACAACAAGGGCCACAGCGACCACAACGGCACAAGCCATGGCACAAGCCATGGCAATAGCCATGGCAATAATAGCCACGGCAAAAGCAGTGGTCCTGGCAGGAGCGAAGGCGCCGGCAAAAGCCATGGCGGAGGCAATAGCCCTTGCCTTTGTTGCCTTTGCTATTG
>JBKJOY010000102.1:0-4799 GCA_046595415.1 Thermomonas sp. | reverse complement strand
CCTCCTGAGCTGCGCCAAGTGCTTCCTGCGCAGCGCTATTTGCTGCAGCTTGGGCTTCATCGATCGCGGCCATGGCGTCGTCCATGGCAGCCAATGCGTCATCCGCCAAGGCGTCGGCCTGGTGCAATGCATTGTTGGCTTGGTCCAGCAGCGGCCCTGCGATGTTGTTCAACGCATTCACGCCGTTGCCGAGGGCATTGTTGGCCTGTGCCATGCGCCTTGCCAATTCCTCATTCAATGCATTGACCCAAGGGCAGTCCGATGCGGGGAACGTCACTGGAAGATCGGGAAAGCTGGTCGGGAGTGCATCAAGCGCGCTACCCACGGCGCCCAGCAAATCGCGGGCTTGGTCGATGACCGCCGAACGTACTTGCTGGATGGCGTTGGTCGCTGCATCGCGGAGTGCCGCCTGCGCTTGATCGATCGCATTGTTGGCAGCATCCAACGCCTGGCCAACGCCGTCCTCGATCATGGTCATGGCGTTGTCGACCATGCCCATGGCGTTATCCAGTGCTTCCTGGGCGGCCTGCTCGGCGGTATTCATGGCGTCATCGAGCGCTTGGCTGGCTTGATCCAACGCGCCTTGGACGACGGCTTGGGCTTGCGCCTGGGCTTGATCCACGGCCGCCTGTGCCTGCGAGAGTGCGGCTTGCGCCGCCGCACCGGCTTGCTGGCTGGCATCAGTCAATGCTTGATTGGCTTGGGCCAAGGCGTTCTGCGCCATGTCGTTGGCGCCGGCGCGCGCGGCATCCATGGCCTGGTTGGCTTGCGCAATCGCACCTTGTGCTGCGGCGCCTGCCTGGCTGGCGGCTTGTTGCGCCGCCTGCTGTGCTTGCGCGATAGCGCCGTTGGCGGCGCCTGCGGCAGCTTGGGTCGCGTTGGCAACAGCCGTTTGCGCTTCCGCGATGGCCCCCTGGGCTGCGGCAGCTGCTTGGGCACTTGCCGCGGTGGCAGCTTGCTGCGCTTGTTGCACTGCCTGGCCCGCGGTTGGGCCGATGGCTGGCATGCCTTGGGTCAAGGGTCCGGACATGTCAGCCTCCCTGCGTCCGGCGGAAATCGCCATACGCCGCAGCCGTCCACATTTCGATCATCAATGCCCGGTCCATTTGCGAACTGTTTCGGTCAGCAAGGATCCCGATGATCGATGGGTCCTGGCCGACCCGTTCGTTTCCGAATAGCGAGCAGGCGAGGGCATACGACGCAACAGCCCGCTGGCTACGCAAGCCTGTTTTACGGCAGTGCGCAATCACGGCGTCCAGCTGGGCATCCAACTGATCCAGTTGGAGTGGCGTTTGCCCGCCCAAATGTAAATTGAGGAAGTCGGCAAGATTGTTGCGAAGCTGCACTTCGCCAATCGCGGCCATCTGTTTGCGTTTCAAGGCAAGCACGGAGACCTCCTTCAGGCCGCTGCCGGCAACGGCAGCGCCTGTGGTTCGGGCTTGCCATCACGCGCGAAATACAGCGCGGAATCGGGCGTCCTGCCCTCAACGTAGACACCGTGGATCGGACCGAAGAACTCACGGCGGGCCTTGGCATCCAATATCGGGATGACGGTGCGGAAAGCACGCGGATCATAGAACCGGAACAACATGCTGGTGCCATCGGGCGCAGATACCCGCAGCACGCGACGCAGGTGAGAACGCACCGCGCGCAAATCGAGACCGGCATCGGTCACCAGGACAATGCCCCAATGACCATTCCAGCCCTCCTTCAGGGCGAGTTGGGTGGCAGCGCTTTTGGGATCCAGCTTGACGACATAGGGGGCGGCGGCGCTGAGCATGGGGTCGAGCGAGCCTTCGAACAGGCAGGCTGCCTCTGGTGCGACCCGGGCCAGCTTGGCGGGCAACCCTTCGATCATGGCGCCGTCAAGGACGGCATACACGCCATGCGATGGGTGGCCGAAGACCGTCCTGTGCAACGCCTCGTACTGGCCTTGTGGGATCACTTGGTGCTGTCTCCAACCGCTCATTGGCAAGGGTCGCAGCAAAACCCATGCATCGCGTTTCCGTGATGCGGGCAATGCCCCCCCTGGGCCAGACGGCGGAGCAATTCCGCGTCCATGTACAAATCAATACGCGAGTCAGGGCTGAAACAGGTCATCCCATCATCGCCTCGTAGGCGGCGCGGGCGGCGGCACACTCCGCGCAGAACGGCTGGGCCTGGCGGGCTGCGTTGATCAGAGCTTGCGCCTGCAACTGCTGGATCGGGTCGATCACCGTGCCCTGGTCGGACTTGATGGCCTCCTCGGGTTGGGTCGCTTTTTCCGGTTTGCCTGGGGCAGTCGCCGATAGCGCGCTGCCACCTGAATTGATCATCACCATCGCGCCTGAGATGGCGACGCCAGCCGGGCCCAGGGTGATGAAGCTGCCGCCGGCCTTGAGGCTCATCGACACCCCAGCCTCCAGCACGAGGTTGACCCCGCCCTTGAGGTGCAGGTTCATCGAGCTCGCGCCCAGCAGGTCGCCGCCGGAGGACAGGTTCATGCCGCCGCCGGATTCCAGAAGGATGTCGCCATCGACCTTCAGGTTGTCGTCTTTCTGGATATAGGCAAGGCGCTTGCCCTCGACGGTCTTGTGATCGTCCAGTACCGTCTTGTCGTAACGGTTCTCATTGACGATGCCATGCATGTCCTTGCCGATGAAGGACGTCGCTTTCTCCTTGACCCGGCGCTGAAGATCCTTTTCCGCGTGCAGGAAAATTTCCTCGGAGCCTTTCTTGTCTTCGAAGCGAAGTTCGTTGAATCCGCCGCCACCCTTGGACGACAGCGTTTTCAAGGTCGAACGGGTGGCATTCGCGGGCAAGTCGTACGGAGGCTTGTTGACGCCGTTGTAAACGCATCCGGTGACCAGCGGTTGGTCCGGATTGCCTTCCAGGAAGTCGACGACGACCTCCATGCCGATTCGCGGGATGAACATGGTGCCGTAGCCGTTGCCCGCCCAGACCTGGGCGACGCGCACCCAGCAGGAACTCTTCTCGTCGTACTTGCCTTCGCGATCCCAGTGGAACTGGATCTTGATTCGGCCGTATTGGTCGGTATGGATTTCTTCGCCAGCCGGCCCGGTGACCAGTGCCGTCTGTGGGCCCCGCACGAAGGCGCGTGGCGTGGTCAGTGGGGCGCGATAGGTGACTTCGTGCGGTTGCACGGTGAAGCCGTTGCCGTAATCGGCGGGGCTATCACTGGTGAGGTTGTTACGCCCGTGATGCCAGACGGCGACGATCATGTACTCGATGTTGAGCACATCGAGCGGGTGGTCGTACAGCGTGAAGGTATGGCCGGGCGCCAGCGTGCGGATCTGGCTGTCGCCGCGCAAGCGCAGGTGACTGGCTTCCTCCGCCTCCATGATCATCCTGGACAGGTGTTGGCCGTCCGCTGATTCGACGAACCCACCGGGATAGCGATAACGCTCAAGCTCATGGTCATCGCCGATATCGAGGACAGTCGGCGTTTCCTCTCGAACCACGCGTTTCTTCTCGAAATCCCAGTCGCGCAACGTGACCCTGCGGGTCCGCATCTGCTGATCCATTGTCAGCGTGCGGATGGCGTCGATTTCCTGCGTATGCCCCTCGTGGTGGAAGGGCAATTCGTCCGGCTCGAGCGCTGGATTGCTGTCGTTGTTGTCTGTGAAGACCAGGACGTGCTTGGCTTCCCGGTCTTCGTTGTGGCGGAAGTAGTAGTGGATGCCTTCCCGCTCGATCAAGCGCGAGATGAAGTCGAATGTCGTCTCGTGGTATTGGGTGCAATATTCCAGCGTGGGATGGGACTCGGTCAGCTCCATCTTGAAATCGCTGAAGTTGAACTCACCGAAGACGATCTCGATGATCTCCCGCACCGTCTTGCCCTGGAAGATCCGGCAGTCTTCGTGCTGGGTCATGAACCAGAACCACGGCACGATGTCGCATTCGTAGGTGTACAGGTCCTGGCTTTCGCTGGACGGCGCACGCCCGGACCGGGCGAAGCGCGAGACATAGCCGTTCCAGTGGCGTTCGCCACCCATATGCCGGCTGTCCCAGGTCTCGATGCGCAGGACTGCGCTCTTGCCGATGACCTGGCGCACGTCGATGTCGTCGCGTGAGGAGATCAGGCGCAGCTTGAACTCGAACAGCGTCGACACCGACTCGGTGCCGGACATTTCCTGGATCAGCAGGTCGTCTTCCGCAAATTCCTGCAGGGTGAGGAAGAACATCCGGTCGCTGGTAGAGAGAGTTGCAGGCATGCCTGTTCACCATGGGTCGATGCATATCGTCCATCACCGAGCGCGGTGGCGACATTCGTCCGAAGTGCTATCCGTGGCCGATGCAGGGGCCACGGATAGCACGAAGGGTCTAGTCCGGTTGGCGGTCAGGCAACCGCGTAGGTGAAGCCGCCGTCTTCGCCGACGCCGATGTTGATCGACGCGATGCCTGCGCCTTCGGCCATCTTCTCCAGCACGTGGCCCGACACCTCGGGCAGCACGGTGCCGGTCAGGATGTTGTCGATGTTGCGTGCGCCGGAGTCGACCTCGGTACAACGGTTGGCAATCGCATCAACCACCGCGTCGTCGTACTGGAACTGCGCACCGTGGTTGGCCTTGATCCGCTTGCCGATCTTGTTGAGCTTCAGGCGCACGATCTTGCGCATGTTCTCGTCGCGCAGCGGGTAGTACGGGATCACCGCGGTGCGGCCCAGGAACGCCGGCTTGAAGGTGCGGTTGAGCTCCGGCTTCAGCAGGTCGTTGAGGTAGGCAACCGTGGGCAGTTCCTCGGATTCGTTGCAAGCCTGCATGACCAGATCGGTGCCCGCGTTCGAAGTGAGGATGATC
>JBKJOY010000085.1:0-3324 GCA_046595415.1 Thermomonas sp. | reverse complement strand
CAGGTCCGGCCTCAGCGCCTTTCCCGTTGCTCAAGCACTTCTGCTCAAGCGAGCCGCACATCTTACAAGCTTTTTGACTTCCGTCAATACCGTCACTGGAAGTTTTTTTGCTTTCCTTCAAGTTCCGGCTGGGCCGTCACTGGTCGGGGCGCGAATCATGCACGTACATTTCCGAACATGGAAGTCTTGCGCCTTGACGCGATCCATGCTGCGAGCGAAGGTGCGCCGTCCCCTAGGAGCCTGTCATATGCACAAAACTGCCCTTATGTTGCTTGCCACCCTGTCACTCTCCGCCTGCGCCAGCGCTCACTCACCATGGGTGGAGCTGGGCGGCCAACGCTATGAAATAGAAATTGCCAAAGACGATGCCGGGCGCGCGCAAGGTCTGATGTATCGCGATGCGATGGAGAACGATCACGGCATGTTGTTCATCCATGACCGCCTGGAACCACAGGCGTACTGGATGAAGAACACCAAAATTCCACTCGACATCCTGTATTTCGACGACGCGCGGAAGCTGGTGTCACAGCAACGCGAAGTACCACCGTGCTCATTGGGCGACGCCTGTCCGGCGTATCCGAGCGATGCACCGGCGCGCTATGTGCTGGAGCTCAACGCTGGCGAGGCCGCGCGACTGAAGCTGAAGGATGGTGCGCAAATGAATTTCAGCCCGGACATTCCCGAAGCCAGGTAATGCAAACGCGACGGGCCTCAGCCCATCAGTTCGAAGTCGTCCTTGCCCACGCCACAGTCTGGGCACGTCCAGGTGTCCGGCACGTCTTCCCAACGCGTGCCGGGCTGGATTCCGTCTTCCGGCAAGCCCAACGCTTCGTCGTAGATGAATCCGCAAACCACACACATCCAGGTGCGGTAGGCGATGGCAGGAGCAGCGGTATCGGACATCGTGGTTACGAGCTATATGGGGAAGATCTCATTGTCCCATATGCCAACCGGCGCTAAGACAACGATGCCTACGCAACGATTGCGGCGCGGTCTTTACCTGATCACCCCGGACGAGCCTGACCCGATCCACCTGCTTGAACGCACCAAGCCGCTGCTGGCGTATGCCTCCTGCTTGCAGTTGCGCAACAAGGTGATGGACACGAAAGCGCTGCGCGATGCCGGCAACTTGTTGCGTGATGCATGCATGACTGCGGGTGTGACCTTCATCGTGAATGACGACCCACAGTTGGCACACGAACTCGACGCTGATGGCGTGCACTTGGGCGAACACGATGGCGCGATCGCCGATGCACGCGCCTTGTTGGGCGATGACGCGATCATCGGCGTCTCCTGCTACGACGATCCGGCACGCGCACGTGCGGCGGTCGCTGCTGGCGCGGACTATGTGGCATTCGGCGCCTGCTTCCCGTCGCCAACCAAACCCGCAGCACGCTTCGCAGCTCTCAGTTTGTTCCGCGAGAACGCATCGTTGCATGTGCCGCGAGTAGCGATTGGCGGCATCACGCCCGACAATGCACGCTTCGTCATCGCAGCCGGGGCCGACTTGATCGCCGTGATCAGCGGCGTATTCGATGCGCCCGATGCCATTGCAGCGGCGCGCGCCTATCTTTCCTGTTTCGAAGACCCTTGCCCATGAATCATGACCATTCCCACGACCTGTTCACCCGCGCCCAGGCGTTGATGCCCGGCGGCGTCAATTCTCCCGTGCGCGCCTTCAAGTCCGTGGGCGGCGAGCCCTTCTTCGTGCAGCGCGCCGATGGCCCGTATCTGTTCGATGTCGACGGCAACCGCTACGTCGATTACGTGGGTTCGTGGGGACCGATGATTGTTGGCCACAACCATCCGAAGGTACTCGAGGCCGTCATCCAGACCGCGCGCGATGGCTTGTCCTTCGGTGCGCCCAATCCATTGGAAGTCACGATGGCCGAGACCATCGCGCGGCTGATACCAGGCTGCGAGATGGTGCGGATGGTCAACTCCGGCACCGAAGCCACGCTGTCGGCGATCCGTTTGGCGCGTGGCGCCACGGGCCGCAGCCGCATCGTGAAATTCGAAGGCTGCTACCACGGCCATGGCGATAGTTTCCTGGTCAAGGCCGGCAGCGGCGCACTGACCTTTGGCGTCCCCACGTCGCCTGGCGTACCGAAGGCGCTGGCCGACCTCACCCTGACCCTGACATTCAATGATTTCGACGGAGCGACCGCGTTGTTCGACGAGTGTGGCGGCGACATTGCCTGCCTCATCGTGGAGCCGGTGGTCGGCAACGCCAATTGCCTGCCACCACGCGAGGGGTTCCTGCAGCACCTGCGCGACCTGTGTTCGGCGCATGGTGCCTTGCTGATCTTCGATGAAGTGATGACCGGCTTCCGCGTGGCGCTCGGAGGTGCGCAGGCACGGTATGGCGTGAGCCCGGACCTGAGCACGTTCGGAAAGATCATCGGCGGTGGCATGCCGGTCGGTGCCTATGGCGGGCGGGCCGACCTGATGCGCCAGATCGCCCCGTCCGGACCGATCTACCAAGCCGGCACGTTGAGCGGTAATCCGGTCGCCATGGCCGCTGGCCTGGCGATGCTGGACCTCGTGCAGGCTCCTGGTTTCCACGAGTCTCTGGAGCGTCGCACGCACGCACTGTGCGATGGCCTGGAGGCAGCTGCCCGCGATGCGGGCGTCGCGTTCACCACGCAACGCGTCGGCGGCATGTTCGGCCTGTTCTTCAGCAGTGAAATCGTCGATACCTATGCGCAAGCCATGGCCTGCGACAGCGCGGCATTCAATCGCTTCTTCCACGCGATGCTGGAGCGCGGCGTGTACCTGGCGCCCTCGGCATACGAGGCCGGCTTCATGTCCAGCGCACACGATGATGACGTGATCGCCCAGACACTGGATGCGGCACGGGCTGCGTTTGCGTTGTTGTGACCCGCCTTCAACTTTCCGAGACATTCGAATGAACACATTGCGAAATCTGCGTCCTGGCACCGTGGCAGTGCACGTGGGCAACGAGCCCGACCCTGCTACCGGCGCGGTCGCACCACCGATCCAGCTAGCCACCACCTTCCGCCATTCGGCAGACGGGGAGCGCCTGGCGGGCTACGAATACCAGCGCGAAGGCAACCCCACCAACGACCGGTTGCGCGAGGCGATCGCGGCGCTGGAAGGCGCGCAAACGGCACTGACCTTCGCCTCCGGAATGGCCGCCATCAGCGGGCTGTTCGAAACCTTGCCGACGCCGGCCAGGATCGTGATGCCGAATGACTGTTACGTCGGATTGAGGATCTACGCGACAGAATTCCTGCCAGCGCGCGGCCTGGACATCGTGCGCATCGACATGACCGATCTGGATGCCGTGCGAACCGCATGCAG
>JBKJOY010000371.1:0-3417 GCA_046595415.1 Thermomonas sp. | reverse complement strand
CGATGTGCACGTTGCGTTGCGCGCGCGCCGCGAGTTCCGGGTCGTGGGTGACCATCACAATCGTGGTGCCCTGCTGGTTGATGTCTTCCAGCAGCTCCAGCACGCTGCGCGCCATCTGCGAGTCCAGGTTGCCGGTAGGTTCGTCCGCCAGCAGCAGGCGCGGGCTGCCCGCCAGTGCACGTGCGATCGCCGCGCGTTGCTGTTGGCCGCCGGAGAGTTCTGCGGGGAAGTGCTTCATGCGCGAACTGAGCCCGACCAGACCCAGCGAGTCCTCGATCCGCAACTTGCGCTCGCTGGCGGACATGCCGCGATAGCGCAACGGCACGTCGACGTTGTCGAAGATGTTGAGATCCGGAATCAGGTTGAAGCCCTGGAAAATGAAGCCGATCTTCTGGTTGCGCAGCTTGCTGCGCGCATCGTCGGACAGGCCTTTGACGTTCACCCCATCGAGCAGGTACTCGCCACCGGTAAATCCTTCCAGCAGGCCGGCGATATTGAGGAACGTGGTCTTGCCCGAACCCGATGGACCGGTGACGGCGACGAATTCGCCTTCCTTGACGCACAGGTCGAGCGAGCGCAGCGCGTGCGTTTCAACGAGTTCGGTGCGGTAGACCTTGGTGACCTGGCGCATATCCAACATGGAGAGAATTCCTTTGGTGGGAGTCTGGTTTGCGGGTGCGCGACGCGTGCGCGTCAGCGCGTGCGGAACGGCGTGAGCGATTCGGGCGGCAGGAAGCTCGTGCTGCGTTTCGTACCGCGCAGGGCTTCAGAGTTCGCACTCTCGCGGTCACACGCGCGAAGGGTTTCGACGCTGAAGTCGAGCAGTTGCGACAGCCGCAGCGGCACCGCGTCGGCCAGCTGTTGTGAATCCCAGTGGGTATGCAGCGGCATGACCGAGTTCTGTGAATTGGCGTAATGAGTTTTCATCGTGAGATCCATGGTGGGTTGTTCCTGTTCAAAGGCCGGAAATGCGGATACGTTCCGCGTTGTCGAACTGGTCGCTGCCGGACACGACGATGCGATCGCCTGGCTGCAACCCGGAAATGATTTCCACTGCGTTGAGGCTGCTGGCGCCGGCCTGGATGCGCTTGCGCACGGCGCTGCTGCCATCGACCACGTAAGCGAAGCGTCCACCGTCCTGTTCCACGAACGGGCCGCGTTCGACCATCAACACGTCGCGACGCGTGTCCAGCACGATGCGTGCGGACAAGCGTTGGTTCTGCCGCAGCGCCGGTGGTTGCTTGCCGGCATCGAAGCGCAGGCGTGCATTGACTTCGCCGTTGACGACTTCCGGCGACACCGCCGATACCTTGGCCGGGAACGGCGTGCCATTGCTGGTGATCTGCGCGGGCATGCCGATCGCGAGATCGCGGGCGAAGCTTTCCGGCACCTTGATTTCGACTTCGAACAGCGAGAGATCGACCACGCCGAGGATCGGTGCATTGGCGGCGACATTGGTCCCTTGGGAAATCTGCACCTGGCCGACCTGGCCATCGAACGGTGCGCGCAGGGTCAGTGCATCCACCTGCCGCTGCAGTTCACCGACCACGGCTTGTTGGCGATCGGCCAGCAGTTGCTTGTTGCGCGTATCCAGACCGGCGCCTCGACCTTGCAAGCCGAGATCGGCGCGCGCGTGGGCCACGCCAATGTCGGTCTTCTGGACGTCATCCTGCGCCTTGGCCACGTCGACCTGGGCGACCGCGCCGCCTGCGAAGGCGCGCTGGTAGCGATCCAGGTCGCGCTTGGCGGCGGTCTGTTCGACCTGGGCCTGGTCCAGCGCCTTGCGAGCAGCTGACTGCACCAACTGCGCTTCCAGCACCGCGCGTCCAGCCTCCGCCTGCAGGCTGGCGAGCGTCGACAATTCCTGCGCCAGCCGGCTGCGCAATTCGGGGCTGTCGATCACCGCCAGCGCCTGGTCTTGCTTGACCTCGTCGCCTGCGACGACCTTCAGGGCCACGGTGCCGCCGGCGATTGCGTACAGGGTCGGGCTATTGGCCGCGATCACCTTGCCGTCGGCGTTGAGGTCGCGGACCAGGTCGCCACGCTTTACCTGCGCGATGCGCAGGCGGCTGGCATCGAACGAACTGCCACCACCGGCCCAACCCGAGATCACCCAACCCGCCAAGGCAAGCACGGCGATGCCGCCCGCCGCCAACGGCAACCAACGCTTGTGGCGTGCGCCCGGGCTTGCGGTCTGGGACAGGGTCTGGTCCTGGCCGGAGGTGTCTGCGATGCGGGAGCGATCGTTCATGCGATGCGGAAAGTAATGGGGGTCATGCGGGTATTAATGCAAACCCCGTGCCAACTCTTATCTAATTGATTTTAAAGTAAATAGCGCGATCAGAAAGTGTCCGCCCGGACACATGTGGCGTCCGCCCGGACGTTCGAAGAAGGGTGTGCTCGCTTACACTGTCCCGATCAAAGCAGGAATCAAACCGCATGTGTGGAATCGTTGGTGCCATTGCCGCTCGTGACGTTGTGCCGATGCTGATCGAAGGGCTCAAGCGTCTGGAGTACCGCGGCTACGATTCCGCCGGCATTGCCGTCGTCGATGGCGACAGCGTGCGTCGCGTGCGTCGCACCGGGCGCGTGGTGGAAATGGAAGCAGCCGCGCAGGCGGAGCATTTCACTGCCTCACTGGGCATCGGGCATACGCGCTGGGCGACCCATGGCGGCGTCACCGAACACAACGCGCATCCGCACATCAGCCATGGCGACCTGGCGCTGGTGCACAACGGCATCATCGAAAACCATGAGTCATTGCGCGAACGCTTGCAGGCACTTGGCTATGCGTTCGAATCGCAAACCGATACCGAAGTGGTCGCCCACCTGATCCACCACTATCGTGAGCAGGGCGCGACCCTGCTTGGCGCATTGCAGCAGGCGGTCGCGGAGATGGACGGTGCGTATGCGCTGGCGGTGATCGACAGGCGTGAGCCGTCGACCATGGTTGCCGCGCGCATGGGTTGCCCGCTGCTGGTCGGTCTGGGCGAGGGCGAAAACTTCATCGCGTCCGATGTGTCCGCGATCATTTCAGCGACGCGAAAGGTCATCTTCCTGGAGGAAGGCGATACTGCGTCGTTGACCCGCGAAGCGGTGCATGTATTCGATGCAGACGGTGCCGAAGTTCAGCGTGACATCCACATGTCCGACGTGTCGCTGGCCTCGCTGGAACTCGGTCCGTACAGCCACTTCATGCAGAAGGAAATCCACGAGCAGCCGCGCGCGATCAGCGACACCATCGAAGGCATCATCGATGCCGGCGGGTTTGATCCTGCGCTATTCGGTGTCAATGCCGCAGAGGTGATGCGTGATGTCGAAGCCGTGCAGATCCTTGCCTGCGGCACCAGCTATTACGCGGGCCTGGTCGCACGCTATTGGCTGGAAGCCATCGCCGGCATTCCCTGCGCCGTCGAT
>JBKJOY010000284.1:0-2868 GCA_046595415.1 Thermomonas sp. | reverse complement strand
GCCGAATACGACGCGTGGCTGATTCGAATCGAGGACGGTGATCAGTTCGGCAGCGGCTTTGTTGCAGCCAACCCCAATTCCAAGATCCCTGCGCTGGTGGATCACAGTGGTGGAACGCCGGTGCGCGTATTCGAGTCCGGGGCCATCCTGCTCTACCTGGCAGAGAAATTCGGTGCCTTCCTGCCTGCCACTGGCGCAGCGCGTGCCGAATGCTTGTCCTGGTTGTTCTGGCAAATGGGTAGCGCGCCTTTTCTGGGCGGAGGCTTTGGCCATTTCTATGCCTACGCGCCCACCAGGTTCGAATACCCGATCAATCGCTACGCCATGGAGGTCAAGCGTCAGCTTGATGTATTGGACCGCCGACTGGCAGAGCATCCTTACCTGGGCGGCGACGACTACACCATCGCTGACATGGCGGCGTGGCCTTGGTATGGCCTGCTGGTCAAGGGCGAGCTTTACGAGGCAGGTGAATTCCTGGGCGTGCACGAGTATCGGCACGTGCTGCGCTGGGCTGACGAAATTGCACGGCGCCCTGCCGTGCAGCGCGGGCGCAAGGTCAACCGGGCTTGGGGTGATCCATCGGGCCAGTTGCTTGAGCGCCACGACCCCAGCGATTTCGAGACCCGAGGCTAATGTGAGGTGCTCGGCAGCAACTGCTGCGAGCACCCACAGTCCACTAGCGATCTCTTGTTCGTTGTCCGAACGGAACAGGTCAGGCAGCAGCGTCCTTGAGCTTCTTGAGCGGACGCACCTTCAGCTTCATTGAGGCAGGCTTTGCGGCAAACCACACTTCTTCCTTGGTAAACGGGTTGATGCCCTTGCGCTTCGGCTTTGCCGGGACTTTCGACGCGGTGATTTTCATCATGCCAGGCAGAGTGAAGTGACCCACACCCTTCTTGGAGACGGAACCACTGATTGCGCCTTCCAGCGCGGCGAGTACAGCGCGCACGTCCTTGGCGGCAATATTGCTGGCTTCAGCGATATGAGCGACCAAGCCTGACTTGGTCAATGCTTCCTTGATCGGTTTTGCAGCTGCTGTCGTCGGTGCGATCTTCTTGGCTGGAGCCGCTTTCTTCGTTGCCATCGATGTTCCTCCTCAGGTGTGTTGGTTGGACGTGATGGGACGGATTGAATCACCCTTCAGGCAGCATGTCACCTCACACCCCCTGGAAGGTCGTCGAAAACAGGGTGGTGAGCGTGATTGAGCGGTGATTTAGCGAACCTGTTCGATGGTCGCGCCTCGGAACAGACGACCGCCTCAGGTCAAGGTCGGGTGATCGCCCAACTGCAGCATCCGGTCAGATGTGGTCATTGAGAGTGGAATAAATTCCGCTATTCGTTGCCGGTGTGTCCGTGGCTGGAGAAGCGATCCCGGTACAGCTTGGGACCGATACCGAACTGGCGCTCGAACGCACGACGCATCGCCTGCTCATCCCCATAGCCAACATGGTTTGCGATCGCCTTGAGTGGCTACTCGCTGGCTTGCCGTGTGAAGCAGAGTCGAAAAACGTCTGCTGGGCGCATCGATCAGGTGAGATCGGCATCCAATGTGCCCTGCTGTTTAAAGCCGCTGGAAGGTCGTATTCTTTGGTTCAATCCCTTGCAGTTAGCGCCCCAATCCTATGAAAACCTCCGTCGTTAGCTGTTTTCTGCTCTGTTTCGCCTTCGCCTGCACGGCGCAAGCCAAGCCGCTCATTGGCGGGCCGAAAACCATCCCGGTGGGCGCGGACGGTTCGGTGCCGGGCCTTGTGGCATCGCCGCAGATGGGCATGGGCGGGAATATCTCGGGCGCGACGAAGGTCGCCGTGCCGCTGATCGCGGTGGCGTTCGAGACGTCGGCCGAGGCGCGCATGTCGAACAGCTTTGCGACGAAAAATCTCTCGCTGCGGCTCTCCGTGGACGACGCGGTGTTGAAGGCGGTCACCGCCGAGTTGCAGACGATGGTGGAAGCGGATCTCGCGGCGCAGGGGTTCGAGGTGCTGCCGAAGGAATCCATCGACGCCGCACCACGCTGGGTCGGGATCAGCAAGAACGGCAAGACCGGCGAGGACATCAAGGACAACTTCATGTCCGGCTTCATGGGCAACGGCAGCATGAATCGATGGTTCACGGCGGGCGACCGGCCCCTGTTCGGCACCGGGTCCACGGGCGCGTTGAGCGAACTGTCCCCGCTGATCCGGACCGCGCGTGAGATGAAGATCTCGCTGCTCTTCTATCGCTTCAAGGTGCAGTTCACCGATCTCGAGGGCAAGAACGGCCTGGTCTTCAATTACGTGAAAGGCAAGAATGTCTTGCACATCGTAAGCGCGGACATGGCCGTGTTCACGCCGGCGCACACGCTCGGGTCGATGATCAAGCTCAATGCGAACGTCACGGCCGGGTCGGACTTCGTGCGGGAGCTCCAGGGAACGACCGGCAGCTACGTGGTTGTCGCGGACCCGGCGCAGTTCAAGGCCGACGCGCTCACGCTGATTCATGCGGTCTCGAAGCAGTTTGCCCAGGCGCTGCGCAAGGGGCAGTAATCGCCAGAGGCGAGAGCGCTAGCCGTTTCTCGCCGATCGCGCGATGTCGCGATGCGGGCCTCCAACCTGAGGGATTGGTTACTCAAGGGCTGCGACGCCCGCATGCATCCAGAATGCGCAGACATTGACGGCGTGGCCTTCCAGCGGGCCGTCATCGTCGGTGATCGTCTGAGGCGTCGCCTCCTTACGCTTCGCGTGCTTGCCGGTAACCGTGCTCGAGTTGATCGAACTCATCCGAAGCGCGCTCAGACCGTCTTCCCGCCCAGCCTGCACGGTAGGTCAGAAATGCCGACTCGTCTTGGCCATCGAGCCAGCCCTGGCATGCTGGATGCGGCTCACCCGATGC
>JBKJOY010000286.1:0-3255 GCA_046595415.1 Thermomonas sp. | reverse complement strand
TGAACTTGGTGCCGATCTCGCACTGGCCGGCGTTGGCCACTTCGTGGTGGTGCACTTCGACCTCGATGCCGACCGCTTCCAGGGTCTTGCACATCTCGGCGCGGATATCGTGCAGCGTATCCAGCGGTGCGACCGGGAAATAGCCACCCTTCACGCCCGGGCGATAGCCGGTATTGCCACCTTCGTATTCCTTGCCGGAGTTCCACGCCGCTTCCTCGGAATCGACGTGGAAGAAGGTGTGTCCCATCTCGTTGGCGTAGCGCACGGAATCGAAGATGAAGAATTCCGGTTCCGGGCCAAAGAAAGCCTGGTCTGCAATCCCGCTCGCCTTGAGGTAGGCCTCGGCGCGCTTGGCCACGCCGCGCGGGTCGCGCCCGTAAGCCTGCATGGTCGCCGGGTCGAGGATGTCGCAGACCAGGATCAGGGTCGGGTCGGCGGTGAACGGGTCGATCACGGCAGTCGCCGGATCCGGCAACAGGACCATGTCGGATTCGTTGATGCCCTTCCAGCCGCTGATCGAGCTGCCGTCGAACATCTTGCCGTCCTCGAACAGGCTGGCATCGACGATGGATTTCGGGAAGCTGACGTGGTGCTGTACGCCGCGCAGATCGGTGAAGCGCAAGTCGATGAATTCGATCTTGTGGTCCTTGATCAGCTTTTCGATGTGTTCGAGTGACATGCAAACTCCAGGGTCTGATAAATGACGGATAGCATTGCTAAAGCAATACCCGTGCCAACTTCCAAGCCATTGTTTATAAAAGGTTTTGCGAATCTTCGACGTGCATAAATCTCCATTTAAGTGCGTACTGCATCGCAACATGCACTATATCGGTGCAATAGCGCCTGCGTTATCCTTCGCCGTCACCACTGCCCACCACAGACCGATCGCATGAATGACCTGCTCGCCGCGCTGCTACTCGGCATCATCGAAGGCATCACTGAATTCCTGCCGATCTCCAGCACCGGCCACTTGCTGATCGCCGAGCGCTGGTTGGGCCATCGAAGTGATCTGTTCAATATCGCCATCCAGGCCGGCGCAATCCTGGCGGTCACTGCGATTTACCGGGAGCGCCTCTGGGGCCTGCTGGTTGGATTCGCCAAACCGGCGAACCGCGACTATGCGTTCAAGCTTGCCGGGTCATTCCTGATCACCGCGGTACTCGGTTTGCTGGTCAAGGCGGTGGGTTGGGAACTGCCGGAAAACGTACGGCCGATCGCCTGGGCGCTGATCATTGGCGCCATCTGGATGGTGGTGGCCGAGCACTTCGCGGCCAAACGCGCCGCGCGCGAGGGTGAGCGCACCGCGATTTCCTGGACCACCGCGGTGCTGGTTGGCATCGCGCAAGTAGTAGCCGGCGTGTTTCCCGGCACATCACGCAGTGCGGCGACCATCTTTGTCGCACTGCTTGCGGGCACGACCAGTCGTGCAGCTGCTACCGAATTTGCGTTCCTGGTCGGGATCCCGACCATGTTCGCTGCGACGGGTTATGAAGTGCTGTCACTGATCCGCCACGACGGCATCGGCAATGAAGACTGGACCTCGCTTGCGGTCGCCTTCGTGGCCTCGGCGTTCACCGCGTTCGTCGCAGTGAAGTGGCTGCTGCATTACATCCAGAGCCACCGCTTCACCGCCTTTGCGGTGTATCGCGTGGTGGTCGGGGCGGCGCTGCTGTTGTGGCTCCCAGCCGCCGCCTGAGTCGTCAGCGCAGGTCCGCACTCAGCGCGCCGCCATCAGGGTATACGTGCCGTAGGTCGAGGCTTCTGCCAGCACATGGCCATGCATGGCTTTGAGCACGTCGCCGGCAGTGAAGTAGTCCGGCAATGCGAGCGCGTCGACATCCAGCGCGAACACGCGGAAGAAATACCGATGCAGGCGCAAGTCGTGCGCGGGCGGGTACGGACCGTCGTAGCCGAAGTATTGGCCACCCATGTCCGCATCGCCGGCAAACCAACCGGTGTAATCATTCATGCCGCGGCGGCCACCGGCATCCAGGCCCGCCCCCTTGCCTTGCTGGGTGACGCCGTCACTGCAACTGCCCGCCGGGATCTCGTGCTTGCCTGCGGGAATATCGGCGACTGCCCAATGCATGAAATCGCCACGCGGATGTTCGACGGGGATGGGCGTCGCTGCATCGGCCACCAGCGCGCCGTCCGTGGGACCGTCGGTATCGATGCACAGCAGCGCGAACGACCTGGTCGCTTCGGGCGCATCGGTCCATGCCAGGTGGGGGTTTCGGTTACCACCGAACCCTTCTGGCGTTCCCATCGCGAATTCGGCCGGGATCGGCTTGCCGTGTTCGAAGCTGTCGCTGTGGATTTTCATGAGAGCTCTCCGGGTGCCCTCTGGTCGAGAGCGATGTCAGGATTCTGCACCGGCGCCTGTTGCAGTGCCGTGGACAAATGGTCGGCGACCCAGCCTTCCGCGTAGCCGCGCATGCGTGCATCGCTCAGGAACGCGCAATGGCCCCCATGCGTGGCGATTTCCACATACGCGTCCGCCGGCAGTTGCCACTGATGGAAATCATCAACCGGAATCACCGGATCGTCGGCGGAGGTCAGGATGTCGGCCGGCACCTGCAGTGACGCCATGCGGTCCCCGCTGATCCGGTAGCCGTCGAAGTACGCCTCGACATCGGCGAACTCTGTGTGGCGCGCGACCAGCCACGCGGTCAGGCTGCGCAACTGCGTACTGCCCAGCTGCGCCTCGTCGATGGCGTGGCGCTGCGGGAACAGGTCGCGCTTGCGACGCAGCGAGCGGGTCCATTTGCGCAGGAAATAGCGCTCGTAGAATGGCAAGCCCTGTTCCATCGCCGTGGTGGTGCGGTCGGGATCAAGCGCCGGGCAGACCGCAGCGACCCGCGCCAGCTGCAGGCCGATGCCAGGCGCGTGCAAGGCCACGCGCAGTGCGAAATTGCCACCCAGCGAATAGCCGGCGATCACCATTGGCAGTGTTGGCTGCGTGGCCCATGTCCGGGAAATGGTCAGTGCGGCCTGCAGCACTTCATCCAGGCGATTGGAGTGGAATAGTTCTTCGTTGAGGGAATGCGTGTCGCCGTGATCACGGAAGTTGAGGCGGAACACGTCGAAGCCGCGTTCCAGCAGGCGCGCGCACGTCAGGCGCATGTACGCCGATTCCGCGCTGCCTTCCCAGCCATGCAGCAACAGCGCCAAGCCTCGGGCCGGTCGCCCCGGCAGCGTGCTGTGAACGCCATGAAGGCGGATGCCGGCACCGGCATCGACCACGTGTTCCGCGTG
>JBKJOY010000262.1:0-4464 GCA_046595415.1 Thermomonas sp. | reverse complement strand
ATGCCTGCTTCCACTGGCTTGGCAACTGCCGTGGCAACTGGTGCTGCAAAGGTCTCGGTTGCCACTGCCAGCGGAGTGGTTTCCAGCTCGACAGGCGCCACATGGACGACCGTGGCTTCGGGTGTGATCGAAAGCACCGGTGCTTCCGGCGTCACAACGACTGGGGCGACTTCGGGTTGCACTGGTTCGCGCCGAACCAGTGCAAGCCGAAGTCGCGCCAGTCGTTGTGACGCCGGAAGCCCCGGTGCTTTCGATCACACCCGAAGCCACGGTCGTCAATGTGGCGCCTGTCGTGCTGGAAACCACTCCGCTGGCAGTGGCAACCGAGACCTTTGCAGCACCAGTTGCCACGGCAGTTGCCAAGCCAGTGGAAGCAGGCATCGATCAGGCATCGCTTGCGGCCACACCGGTTGCAATCGAGCCGACCACAACACAAGCCTCCATCGAGGAAGCGACACCTGTTGCCGACGCGGCGGAAAACGTGGCGCCGGAAGCTGTTGCGGAACTACTGCCGGAACCGCTTGCGTTGCAGGAGCAGGCGATTGAGCCGGCGCTGACCATCCTCGAGCCAGCCCCAGCGCAAGCAACTCAAGCGGCTGATGCAAACAGCCGCGCAGAGCAACTGCGCGGGTTGTTTGATACGGCCCGGTCAAGCACCCAGTCGGTCGATTTGCCCGTGGCAGCCAATACCGAGCACCAAGCCGAAACCGAAGACGCCACTCGTAATGCCTGATTGGGCATTCCGCTCGCGCACGCCCTCAATGCACGGCGTGCGCAGCATCCACTAGCCCGTACTGGCTGATCAGGCGGGCAAGTGCAATGTTGTCGCGCACTGCGAGCTTCTCGAACAAGCGTGATTTGTGCGTATTGATGGTCTTGGCGCTCAGGCTGAGATGCTTGGCAATGGCTTCCTGGCGCATGCCTTGGTTGAGCAGCAAGGCCACTTCCATCTCGCGCGGCGTCAATGCATCAAACGGTGAAACGTTAGTGCCGCTGATGCCAGACAACGCCATGCCTTGGGCAATTGCGCTGGCCAGGTACTTCTTGCCCCGCGCTACGTCGCGTACTGCCCTGACCAGTTCATCCGCATTGCAGGCCTTGCCGACATAACCCGATGCGCCGGCTTCCAGCAGGCGGCGCGGCATCGGTCCATCCTCGAGCACCGACACCACGATGACCCGGGTGCCGTAGTCACCACGCGTGATTCGCTCGGTCACTTCCAACCCGCTGATGCCAGGCAGATGCAGGTCACACAGGACGACATCAGGTTTCAGTTTGCGAATTTGCGGCAGGCCCTCCTCACCACTTTCGGCCTCACCGATTACCTCGATATCGCCAGCTTGCTGCAAGGTCAATCGCAGCCCCGTCCGCACCAGCGAGTGATCGTCAACGATGAATACCTTGATGCCCATGCCAGTTCCCCGTTCGTGATGGGAACAAGCTACCCCGCCGGGCGATGCCCGCCAAGACGGGAATGCCGCTTTCTCAAGTAGGAAAAGTCCTACCCGCCAGAAGATCAATCGTTGACTGGTCTGCGGAATGGCTTACGGGTGATCTGCTGAAAGTCGTCCGGTCCAATAGAGCGGCCGTCCCTACATCGCCGTCAATTTGACAGTCGAGGTAGGTGCAATCTGCAATAGCTTAGCCCCGGCCATCATATTTCCGAGCAATCTTCTCTGGCCTTCAGCAGCCTGACCCTGGCGCCAGATCGGATTGTGCGCTGGGGGATGGTCATCAGATGCCGAGAGGAAGCATGCCGAGTCCACGCGGCGACACAAGACGGCTGCGGCAGAAATGAAGGTTCCAGCACCACTGCAGGAATCGGCTTGCTGAACAAATAAACCTGCATCTCGTCACAGCGCAGCAAGTTCAAGAGTTTGGCTTGCTGCTCGGTCTCCACTCCTTGTGCCACGACACTTAGCCGCGACCAATGTGCTGGATCGATGATGGTTGAAACCAGTGACAGACCCCGCGCAGCGGTTGTCATGTCGGTCACGAACATGCGGTCGATCTTCAGCGAATCAATCGGCAGCTTGGCCAGGTCGCCGAGCGACGAAGAGCCGATTCCCGAATCGTCGATGGCGATACGGATGCCGAATGCACGGATCGCTTGCAGGCTCGCCAATGGTTCTGGACCACCGGTGAGTGAGCTGAAAAATGGAGTCAAGTTCGGCCACCGTCGGGCCCATGACGGCTTGGCTTCGGATCAAGAACGCAAGCAGGACCCTTTGCGGCATTCACTGCCCAGGCATTCGCCAGCCAGGCACCAGAAAGCGTGTTTCCAATTCCTCGCAAGCGAGGGGTCGGCTGACAAGGTAGCCTTGGACTTCGTCGCAGTTGATCAGGCGCAGCAGGTCCGCCTGTTCGGTCGTTTCCACGCCCTCCGCGACAACTTTCAATCTCAGCGAGCGCGCCAGCGTAATCATGGTCGAAACCATGCTCAAGCCACCGGCAGAATCAATCATGTCGACAATGAACATTCGATCAATCTTCAGCGTATCGATTGGTAACCTGCCCAGATACCCCAGAGAGCTGAAGCCCGTGCCAAAGTCGTCAATGGCAACCTTGATGCCCATGCTTCGAATGGACTCAAGCGTCGCGATGCTCTGATTCACATCGTCCATGATCATGGACTCGGTGATTTCGAGCTCCAGTCCTAGCGCGGCTTCGTTATCGACGGCAAGCGCATGCTGCAACTGCGATATGAACGCTGGGTCGCGCAATTGCAAAGGCGACACGTTGACCGCAATCGGCACCGCCGGCAGACCGCTGCCTCGCCAACGCAACCAATCGGAAATCGCCTGATGCAACGCCCAGCGGCCGACCTCGTTGATCATCCCGGTTTCTTCCAGGACGGGAATGAAAAGCCCGGGCGGCATCAATCCGGTTTGCGGATTGTTCCAGCGTATTAGTGCTTCCACACCGCTCAGCAAACCACTGCGAAGGTTGACCTTGGGCTGGTAGTGGAGCACGAATTCCTCGTTCTCCAAGGCAATGCGCAGCTGGCTCTCAAGCGCAAGCCTGCCGGCGATTGCATCGGACATCTGCTCTGCATAAAAGAGATAGCGGGAGCTGCGTGCATTGGCTTTCTTCAGTGCGGCCTCCGCCCGCTCGAACAGCGTATTGGCGTCTTTCCCGTCAGACGGATAGATGGCAATGCCAGCGCGGGCTGCAACGCGCAGGGTTTCACCTTCGAGTTCAAACGCTTCTCCTTGGAAGGCAGCCATCATGTGCTCGATATCGCGCGCGAAATCGCTTGGCCCCTGCCCAACCGGAAAGACAACGCCGAAATGATCGGCATCCAGCCGCGCCAGCAGATTCGCATCGCCTACATGCCTAGTCAGCCAAGTCGCAACCTGCATGAGCAACTGATCGCCGGCGTCGCGCCCCAGACTGTCATTGATATTCTTGAATCGCTCAAGGTCGAAGATGAGCAAGGCCAGTTGCCCTCCTGCAATGGCAGCACTGCGGGCGAATTGGGCGACCCTCTCCAGGAAAAGGCTCCGGTTGGCCAATCCAGTCAAACCATCGTAGAAGGACAAGAAGGCCAGTTTGTCGCGTTGATCGAGGTGATTGACCGCTAGAGCTATATCCCCGGCCAGTTCGGTCAACAACGCGATTTCCTCGTCATGGAAGAAGTCGGGCTCAGTCGCATACAGCGCGATCACGCCCACTACCTCGCGTTCAATGAGCAGTGGCAGGATCGCCATCGAGTGGATGCCATAGCGAACGTGCAAATCCCGGTACACGACGTCCTGGTCCATTTGCGACGCATTGGAGACGCATGCAACGCCATCACGCATCGCTCGGGCAGCCATCGGGCTGGGCGCGGCGGGGCGTGCGGCCATGACGGATTTCACGGCCAGGACTGCGTCTTCATTCGATCCATCGAATGCGACGTAATCCAGTCCTTCGGGAACGACGACGCCGCTCATTGCAACCCGGAAGCCACCCGTCTCGACGGCCACCGAGCACGCCTTGTGGAATAACTCATCGCGGCTGCGCGCACGCACGATGAGCGCGTTGATGGCGCTGGTCATGGCATGCACGCGATTGAGATAGTGGATGCGCCGGGTAGCCTGCACCTGTTCGGTGATGTCGCGGTTGGCGCCGATCATGCGCAATGGCGTGCCATCAGCAGCGCGCTGGACCAGGCCATGGGCTTCGATGTCCCGCTGCTCACCATTTGACAGGATGACCCGGAAGCTTGAGTTGTAGTCCCTGATGCCTGCAACCGCATCAGATATCTCGCCTTGGACCCGCTCAGCATCTTCTGGGTGCAAGCATTGCACCCAAGCTTCATAGACATTTCCAAAGTGGACAGCATCCAAGCCGTAGAGTTCCAACATCTTCGCGTCCCACAGCAGGGTGTTTTCAGTCAGGTCCCAGTCCCAAATGCCAATAGCTGCCGACTGCGTGGCAAGCTGGAGTCGAGCGCTTGTGTCGCAGAGAACCAACTGGGCC
>JBKJOY010000248.1:0-3513 GCA_046595415.1 Thermomonas sp. | reverse complement strand
GACGATCGCCCCGCCGGCCGCGCGGTTTCCGGCCTGGATATTGCCACCGAGCGATCGTGCCACATTGACCGACAGGAACAGGCCCAATCCACGGCCAGGCGCCGACTTGCTGGACTGGTAGGGTTTGCCGAGACGCTCCAGCATGTCGGTCGGGAACCCGGCGCCATCATCGGTGACTTGCAGCACCAGCATCTCGCCGTCCATGCCGGCGTCCAGTGCGACCCGGGCTGGCGAGGCTTCCAAGGCGTTGTCGAGCACGTTGAACAGCATCTGCTGCAGTCCGGTGTCAGCGACGATGACGAGGTCGCCGTCGATCCGGTTGTCGTAGTCCAGCGCACGCACAGGTCGGCTGCGCTTCCAATCCTCGACGATCTCGTCCAGGAACACGCGCAGGAAGGTCTCACGTGGCGCGTCGCCGCGGGTTTCTCCCGCGGATTGCAGGATACCGGTGACGATGGATTTGCAGCGCAGCACCTGCGCTTGCATCTCGGTCACGTCGTGCAGCAGCTCGGGATCAGAACTGAAATGCGGCAGGTGCTGCCAATCGCCGAGGATCACCGCCAGGGTCGACAGCGGCGTGCCCAGTTCATGCGCAGCGCCTGATGCCAGCAGGCCCATGCGCACGATGTGTTCTTCCTCGGCTGCGCGTTGGCGCATCGTGGCCAGGCGGGCCTCGCGTGCACGGATGATCGCGCCGATGCGACCGACGAATACCACCAGCAGGATTGCCACCAGTTCGAAGCACAACAACAACCCCTGCACATAGGGATCGGCCAGGCCGGCGCTAGGATTTGCCGGCAAGATGACCGGGCCATGCCAGCGTGCGAGGCACGCGACGCAGGCGCTGGTCACCGCGACCACGGTCCAACTCGAGCGCGGACGCAGCAGGACCGCGGCCAGCACGACCTGCAACAGGTACAGGAAGACGAACGGATTCACGATCCCGCCGCTCAGGTACAACTGCAATGTCAGCGAGGCGACATCCACCAGCAACGCCAGCAGCAGGGCGCGATCGGACACCCGGCTGCGATGCCGCCAGTACAGCAGGCTCAGCAGGTTGAAGCTGGCCAGCCCGCCCAGTACCAGCAACATCGGCGACAGCGGCAAGGGAATGCCCAAGCCCTTGTCGACCACGACGATCGCCAGCAGCTGGCCAACCACGGCGATCCAGCGCAGCAGGATCAGCTGCTGCATGTTCTTGCCGCCGGCGGTATCGCGCGAGGCGAACCCCGGGCCGCTGCGCATGTGTTCAGCGCCGCCGTTGGTGGACAGTGTCTGCATGGCCATTGCGTGCATGGTGCCGGAAACCGCGTTCACCCGATATCAGGATCTTTGCGCCAAACAGGGTCAACACCGCCAGCGCAAACCAGGTCAGCGCGTATTGCAGGTGCTGGTCGCGAAACTGCACCACGGTCATCCCGCCGCGCGGCCATGCCTGCAAGTCGACCGCCTTGTCGGCATCGATGAAGTAGGGCGCGACCTGTACCAGCCCGTGCGCGCGCGCGATCGCGGCGGTATCGCGCGAGTACCAGCGGGCCTGTTCCGGTCGGTTTCGGCGCAGCCAACGCCCGCCAGGTTCGTCCAGGCGCAGCAGGCCCTCGACGCGCACGCTACCGCCGGGAGGGCCCGCGGCCGTTTCGTCATCGGGCACAAAGCCGCGGTTGATCAGCACGATGTCTCCGGACACCGTCTGCAGTGGCGACAGGATCCAGTGGCCACCGCCTAGCGCGGTGAGCGCCTGCACCCGGGCATCGCGCCCTTGCAGGTAGCGTCCCTCGATGTGGACCCGCCGGTACTCAGCGCCTTCGGCCGTGATCGTGGGCCAGCGATCTTGGTTCGGTGCGCTGACCGCCACGGCATGGATGCGAGCCTCCACGCGTGCGATCAGCGCGTGTTTCCAGTGCAGGCGCTGGACCTGCCAGACGCCCAGTGCGCAGAAGCCCGCGAATGCCAAGGCCAGCAGCGCCAGCGCGACCAGACGTTTCGTCGTGCCCGGCGTCGTCGCGCTGAGTGGCACGGCGGCGTGCGGGGCTTTTGCCATTAGAGATTGCGCATCTCGGGCATGGACATCGGCATCATGTTGGCATTGAGATGGTGCATGACCCACAGGGAGCCAGCCAGCATGATCACCACCAGCACTGCGGTGAAGATCAGTGCAAGCATGTTCCAGCCACCTTCGGACTTGGTGTCCAGGTGCAGGAAATACACCATGTGCACCAGCATCTGCGCGATGGCGAAACCAAGCACGATGATCGCCGTGGCCGTCGAGCCTGGAATGACCTTGGCCATCACCAGCCAGAACGGAATCGCGGTCAGGACCAGAGACAACAGGAAGCCGGTGGCGTAGCCGCGCAAGCTGACGTGGATCGTCCCGTGGCTTGCAGCATCCGCGTGGCCGTGGGCAGGATCGTGGTCGAGATCGCTGCGTGGAGGATGGTCGCGATCGTGGAATTCGCTCATGGCAGCACGCCCATCAGGTAGACGAAGGTGAAGACGCCGATCCAGACGACGTCGAGGAAGTGCCAGAACATCGACAGGCAGAACAGCCGGCGCCGGTTGGCGGGCGTCAGCCCGAAGCGCCCGACCTGGGTCATCAACACGACCAGCCAGACGATGCCAAAGCTGACGTGCAGGCCATGCGTGCCGACCAGGGCGAAGAATGAGGTCAGGAACGCGCTGCGCTGGGGCCCGGCGCCCTCGTGGATCAGGCTCGCGAATTCGTGCAGTTCCAGCCCAATGAAGCCAGCACCCAGCAGTCCGGTCACCGCCAGCCAGAGCAGCATTGCCCGCTTGTTGCTGGCCTGCATCGCGATCATCGCGAACCCGTAGGTGATCGACGAGAACAGCAGCAACCCGGTGTTGGCAGCGACCAGGGGCAGGTCGAACAGCTCCGCGCCGGCCGGGCCGCCCGCATAGCTGCGCCCCAGCACGCCGTATGCCGCGAACAGGCAAGCGAAGATCAGGCAGTCGCTCATCAGGTACAGCCAGAACCCGAGCAGGGTGCCATTTTCCGGGTGGTGCTTCCCATCCAGGTCGAGGAAGGTGGCGGGCAGTCCGGCGCCCGCCGTCAAGGGGATCGGGTTAGACATGGGCGGAAACCAGTTGTCGGGTGCGTGCCGCTTCCGTTCGGGCCACGTGCGCGGCGGGGATGTGGAAGTCCCGTTGATAGTTGAACGTGTGCGCGATGGCGGTAGCCAGCAGGGCCACGAAACTTGCCACGACCAGCCACCACACATGCCAGACCAGGGCAAAGCCGCAGGCCAGGCTGATGCCCGCGATCACCACGCCGGCGGCCGTGTTCTTCGGCATGTGGATCGGCAGGAAGCCGGACTCGGGACGCTGGAACCCATGCCGCTTCATGTCCGACCACGCGTCGGTATCGCGCACCACCGGGGTGAACGCGAAGTTGTATTCCGGTGGTGGCGACGAGGTGGACCATTCCAGCGTGCGTGCGTCCCATGGGTCGCCGGTCACATCGCGCAATTCAACACGCTTGCGGTAGCTGACGAACAG
>JBKJOY010000207.1:0-6927 GCA_046595415.1 Thermomonas sp. | reverse complement strand
CTGCGGCTCGGCCTGGCCGGGCTGGGCGCGATGCAGGCGATGATGTTCGCCGAAGCCGTGTTTCTGGACTTCAACCACGAAATGCCGCTGGCGACCCGCGATTTCTTCCGCTGGTTGACGTTCCTGGTATCGACCCCCGTGGTGTTCTGGTCCGGCTGGCCGTTCATCGCCGGCATGCTGCGGGAACTGCGCGGGCGCCGGCTTGGCATGGACACCCTGATTGCCAGCGCGACTTTGTTGGCCTACGGCGCCAGCGTGGTCGAGACACTACGCGGCGGGCCGCATGTCTGGTTTGATGCGGCCGTGATGTTCGTGTTCTTCCTTCTGGCCGCGCGCATGCTCGAACAGCGCGCACGCAACATCGCCAGCGCCCAGGTCGATGCGTTGGCGCGGGCGCGTCCGGTTATCGCGATACGCGAGCGCGCCGACGGCACCCGCGAAGCCGTGCCAGTCGCCGCATTGCGCGTCGATGACATCGCCTGCGTGGCGATCGGCGAGGTGGTGCCGGCAGATGGTCGCTTGTTGGAAAATGATGCCTGCTTCGAGGAAGCACTGCTCACCGGTGAATCCAACCCGATACGCAAACTGGCTGGCGCCGAGGTCTTCGCCGGCACCATCTGCCGTGAACAACCGGCGCGCCTGCAAGTCATCGGCGTGGGCGCGGATACACGGCTGGCGCAACTCGCGCGCTTGGTCGAGGACGCGCAAGCGCATCGCCCGCAATTGGCACGGCTGGCCGACCGCATCGCCGGTTGGTTCGTGCTCGCATTGCTGATCGCGGCCGTATTGGTGTGGCTGGGCTGGCGCATCCATGATCCGGCGCGTGCGCTGGAAGTCACCTTGGCGCTGCTGGTGATCAGCTGCCCGTGCGCGTTGTCACTGTCGATCCCGGCGGCGCTGGCCGTCGCCAACGGCACGCTGGCACGCATCGGCGTGCTGCCATTGCGGCCCGACGCGTTGGAAACGCTGGCCGACATCACCGATGTGGTGTTCGACAAGACCGGCACCCTCAGCGACGGGCGCCCGCAACGGGCATCGGTCGAAGTCTTCGATCGTTTCCCCGCATCGCGCGCGTTGAGCATTGCGGCCGCGCTTGAACGCGACAGTGGTCATCCGCTGATCCACGTGTTTGCAGGTAGCGACAATGGAGCCGTCGTGGAGATGGTGCGCGCGTTCCCAGGCGCAGGCATCGAAGGCCGCGTCGACGGCATGACATGGCGCCTGGGTCACGCAGGATTCGCCTGTGGCGGCGATGACGATGGACAACTCTGGCTGGGCGATGGCACGCGCCGTGTTGCCCGCTTCGGCGTCCGCGAAACCGCGCGTCCGGAGGCTGCGGCCGCTATTGCCGCATTGCGCGCGCAGGGCCTGTGCCTGCATGTGTCGAGCGGTGATTCGCATGCGGCCGCGATGCGTTTTGGCGAAGCCTTGGGCATTGCCAACGTGCATGCGCGGCAAACGCCAGAACAGAAGCTCGCGTTTGTCCGCAGCTTGCAGTCAAAGGGCCGGCGCGTGGCGATGATCGGCGATGGCTTAAACGATGCGCCCGTGCTCGCTGGCGCGGATGTCTCACTCGCACTGGCCGATGGTGCTGCGCTGGCACAACGCGCCGCCGACCTCGTGATAACGCATCCATCGCTGATGCGCATTCCACAAGCGGTTGCGCTGGCACGGCGCACGCGCACGATCATCAAGCAAAACCTGGCTTGGGCGCTGGGTTACAACCTGCTGGCCCTGCCATTGGCCGCGATGGGCCTGGTCACACCGTGGCTGGCTGCATTGGGCATGGCGGCTTCGTCGCTGACGGTGACGTTGAATGCATTGCGTCTTTCGCCTCGCCACCCTCCTAAACAGCGATCGCCCGCAACTGCGATGATCAATTCCACGTCCACCGCACGGGCCGACTTATGACGTCTCTTCTGATGGCGAGTGCCTGATGGCAATCCTGCTGGCACTCATCCCGATCAGCTTGCTGCTGGTTGGCGTGGCCATTTGGGCCTTTGTCTGGGCGGTAGGCCGCGGCCAGTTCGAGAACCTGGATGCGGCGTCGCTGGATATCCTGCACGACGACGCTGCCCCGCTTCCAGACAAGGACGACAAGCGCGATGCCGGTTGACCTGCTGGTCCTGCTCGGCGCGCTGACCACCGGCCTATTGGGGGGCGCACATTGCGCGGCGATGTGCGGCGGCATCGCCACCTCGATTGGCAATGGCGGTCGCAGCTGGTGGCAGGCATTTCAGCCGAACATCGGGCGCGTGCTGGGTTATGTGCTGGCGGGCGCGATTGTTGGCGGTCTCGGCAGCGGGTTGCTCGGCATCGCGCGCACGCCAATGCTGGGCATCGCGATGCGTGCATCGGTCGGCATCGTGCTGGTGATCGCGGGCTTGCGCTTGCTGGATCGCAAAAGTCGCCTGCCGCGCTTCTTCGGCGGTCCCGGCGCGCGTTTCTGGCAATTGTTGCGGCCATTGCAACGCCGCCTGGTTCCGGCAGACACGGCGATCAAACGACTGCTGCTGGGCATGGTGTGGGGCTGGATGCCATGCGGCCTGAGTACGACATTGCTTGCTGCGGCTTGGCTGCAAGCCAGCGCTAGCCACGGCGCATTGACGATGGCCGCGTTTGGTCTAGGCACCTTGCCGATGATGGTGCCCATCACCTGGGCGGGCGCGCGATATGGCCAGCGCCTGCAGCGTGGCGGGTTTCGCACTGCTGCCGGGCTGTTGGTGCTGGGCAGCGGTTTGGTGACGATTGCTGCGCCTTGGCTGATGCAACTACCTGCGTTGCATGGCGTGCTGGAAGCACTCGGCTGTCGCAGCTTGCCGATTGCCTGAGCTTCAGAGCAGGCGACGACGCCTACTGCGGCGTGCTCGCTCCGCGGCTCCAAATGCCGCTGCGCAAGCACGCCACAGTCTCGTCGCCGCCCAGAGCGCGGTCTTCGTTTTTTCTACAGCGCCGCAGTGTGTACGCCTGCAATCGCGCGACCGGATGGATCGGCGGCATTCGCGAAGGCCGCATCCCACGCGATCGCCGCGGGCGACGAACACGCAATCGACTTGCCGCCCGGCACGGTGTTGGCGCAGGCGTCACCCGGGAACACCTGATCGAACAGGTCTCGATAGAAATAGGCTTCCTTGGTCATCGGTGTGTTGATCGGGAAGCGCGATGCTGCTTCGGCGAATGCAGCATCACTGACGTTGGCCTCTGCATGCGCCTTCAAGCCGTCAATCCAGCCATAGCCGACGCCATCGCTGAATTGTTCCTTCTGCCGCCACAGGATTTCTTTCGGCAAATAGCCCTCGAAGGCTTCACGCAGGATGGATTTTTCGATCTTGTTGCTGCCATCAGGCATCGCACCTGCCATCTTGTGTTGCGCATCCATGCGCATCGCCACATCCATGAATTCCACGTCGAGGAACGGCACCCGGGGCTCGACCCCCCAGGCCATCATCGACTTGTTCGCGCGCAGGCAATCGAAGCTGTGCAAGGCGTCCAGCTTGCGCACCAGTTCCTCATGGAACTCGCGCGCATTCGGTGCCTTATGGAAGTACAGATAACCACCGAACAGTTCATCGCTACCCTCGCCGCTCAACACCATCTTCACGCCCATCGCCTTGATCCGGCGCGCCAGCAGATACATCGGGGTGGATGCGCGAATGGTGGTGACGTCATAGGTTTCGATATGGCGGATCACCTCCGGCAGCGCGTCGAGCCCTTCCTCGAAACTGTAGGTAAAACCGTGGTGCACGGTGCCCAGTGCTTCGGCAGCAATCACTGCTGCAGCCAAGTCCGGCGAACCCTCAAGACCAATCGCAAAACTATGCAAGCGCGGCCACCACGCTTCGCCGGTGTCGTCATCCTCGACGCGCTTGCGTGCGAACTTGGCCGCGCAAGCCGCCACCAACGATGAGTCCAACCCACCCGAGAGCAGCACGCCGTAAGGCACGTCGCTCATCATCTGCCGATGCACCGCGCGCTCGAACGCCTCGCGCAATTCACGCTTGTCCGCAGCCACGCCCTGGACTGCGTCGTAGTCGCGCCAGGCGCGCTTGTACCAGTGGGAAAGTTCCCCCGTGGCGCTGTCGAAGACATGCCCGGGAGGGAATGCGGCAACGTCATGGCACACGCGCGCAATCGCTTTCATTTCCGAGGCGACCCAGATCCTGCCTTCGGCATCGTGGCCCCAGTACAGCGGGCAGATGCCCATGTGGTCACGCGCGATGAGGACCCGTTTGCTAGCGGCATCCCACAGCGCGAAGGCGAAGATGCCGTTGATCCGACCCAGCCATGTCGCGGGTACTTCACCATCGCGATACAGGGCATTGACGACTTCGCAATCAGAACCGGTCTGGAAAGCGTACTGCGTTGCCAGTCGGCGCTCGAGCTCGCGATGGTTGTAGATCTCGCCATTGACGGCCAGCACCAGCGCGCCATCAGCCGACCGTATCGGCTGCGCACCGCCCGCAGGATCAACGATGGCGAGCCGCTCATGCACCAGCAGCGCATTCGCATCCACATGCACGCCACTCCAGTCTGGCCCGCGATGGCGTTGCCGCGCCGACAGCGAGAGGGCGAGCGGACGCAGCGGATGCAAATCCGCACCCGGACGGAAATCAAAGACACCGAGGATCGAGCACATGGGGAAGTCCTGTCGTGGGATTTGCGGGTTTAAAAAACAGAAGTCAGAAAAAGAAAAGGCCCGCACGTTTAGGTGCGGGCCTCGGTTCGATTCGCGTGTGTTGCGCGCGCTAATCACCGACCCGCGGGGGGCTGGCGTTATTGTGATTATTCGCGATGCGCTGGAAGCTCATGGGCCGACCTTAACCCGCCGCGCCGGCAACGCGCAATGGTTGCACCAGCAACCGCTCGATCAGCGCCAGGTAAAGATCAGGAAGGCGTTCGAGGTCGGCAACGCGGACGTTCTCGTCGACTTTGTGGATGCTGGCATTGACCGGACCGACCTCGATGCACTGCGCGCCAAGCGGCGCGATAAAGCGTGCATCCGAGGTACCGCCGCCGGTGCTCTCTTCCGGCGCCGCACCAGTGAACTCGGCCAGTACGTCACGCGCCGCGGCACGCAGAGGACCTTCCGGTGTGTGGAATGGCTCGCCGCCGCGATGCCAGTGGACGACGTATTCCAGCCCATGCGACTGCAGCACGGCATCGCATTCCGCTTCCAATCTCGGCGCATCCCAATGCGGGTTGTAGCGCAGGTTGAACAAGACCTGCAACTCACCGGGAATCACGTTGTTGGCGCCGGTGCCAGCGTGGATGTTGCTGATCTGCAGGCTGGTCGGTGGAAAGGTGTCGTACCCGGTGTCCCACTGCCGCGCCGCCAGCTCGCTCAATGCCGGCATCGCCTGATGGATCGGATTGCGCGCCGTGTCCGGATAGGCAACGTGGCCTTGCACGCCCTTCACCGTCAACGTGGCCGACAACGTTCCGCGACGGCCGACGCGCAGCAAATCGCCAAGGGTCTGCTTCGATGACGGCTCGCCGGTAATGCACCAGTCGATGCGCTGGCCGCGCTCGCGGAACAACGTCGCGACATGACGGACGCCATCGATCGCATCGCCCTCCTCGTCCGAAGTCAACAGCAATGCGACAGTACCCGCGTGGTCCGGATGCGCAGCGACGAATCGCTCCAGCGCAACCACGAATGCGGCCACGCTGCCTTTCATGTCGGCGGCGCCGCGACCGTACAGCACGCCGTCACGGATTTCCGGCGCGAATGGATCACTGCTCCACGCCTCGCGCGGACCCGGCGGCACGACGTCGGTGTGACCCAGCAATACCAGTACTGGACCATCGCCACTGCCGTGCGTGGCGAACAAATTGTCGACCTCACCCAGCCGCAGATGCTCATTGTTGAAACCCGCTGCCGCCAGTCGCGACGCGATCAACGCCTGGCAACCGGCATCCTCCGGCGTGACCGACGGACGCGTGATCAAGTCGCAGGTCAGATCCAAGACGTCGCTCACTGGACAACCCCGAACAGCTTCTTGAAACCATTGTCGCTGAAACCCTGCGACACGCCGCCGTCATCCATCACTACCAGCGGCCGGCGAATCAGTTGCGGATACTCGCGCAGCAGCAATTTCCATTCCGCATCACTGCCCGGCGCCTTTCGGCTTGGCGCCAGGTTGCGCCAAGTCGTCGAAGACTTGTTGACCATTGCCTCCCAACCTCCGAGCGCAGCTCGCCAGCCCATCAGCGTTTCCGGCGATTGCGGGTTGTCACGATAGTCGATGAACACATGCGCGACGTCGAAGCGGTCAAGCCACTTGCGGGCTTTTCGGCAAGTGTCGCAATTGGCGAGGCCGTAAATCGTTCTGGTCATGACGCGACGCACTCGAGGAGGATGGCCGGCAGGCGATTTTCGCGACCTTCGGCGACATGGATGTCGCCGAGGAGCCTACATGGATGTATTTACGGCGTGTCGCGAAAGTTGCCTGCCGGGCAGCCTCGCTCAACGCAACACGTGTCAGTCCGCCAACCCACGCAACAATTCATTCACCGAGGTCTTGCTGCGCGTCTTTGCGTCGACCTGCTTGACGATGACCGCGCAATATAGCGAATGCGACCCGTCTTTCGCCGGCAACTGACCCGACACCACCACACTGTACGGCGGCACCGAACCATAGGAGACATCGCCAGTCGCACGGTTGTACACACGCGTGCTCTGGCCGAGGAACACACCCATCCCGATCACGCTGTGATGGCCGACCACGAACCCTTCGACCACTTCCGAACGTGCGCCGATGAAACAATAGTCCTCGATGATCGTTGGGCTTGCCTGCAGTGGTTCCAGCACACCGCCGATCCCAGCGCCGCCCGACAGATGGCAATGCTTGCCGATCTGCGCGCAGCTGCCGACCGTGGCCCAGGTATCGACCATCGTGCCTTCGTGAACATCGGCGCATATGTTGG
>JBKJOY010000204.1:0-5388 GCA_046595415.1 Thermomonas sp. | reverse complement strand
ACCGAAAAGGCCAAGAGCGCTTTGGCGGCTTAAGCCGTCACTCCACATCAGTTGTAGCGGGGGCCTCCGTCGCCACCACGTGGGGAAGGGCGCAAGTCCTTCCCCACGTTTGTTTGTGGCATTCGAGTTCTTGGCGAACGTGCCTGGCGTTGGTGTTGATGTCTTCGGGAAATTCCATGAGCGAAATCGAATCGTTGTCCACGCAGGCGTTGGCCGACATCGCCTCGGCGCAGTCGCCGGAGGCGTTGGAGGCGCTGCGTGTCGGCCTGCTTGGCAAGGCAGGCAGTATTACCTCGCAACTCAAGGCGCTCGGCGTGCTGCCGGGCGACCAGCGCAAGGCCGCCGGCGAAGCGATCAACCGTGCCCGTGACACGATCGGCGAGGCGCTATCTGCCCGCAAGATCGCACTGGACGATGCTGCGCTGGATGCGCGCCTGGCCGGTGAAACCATTGACGTCACCCTGCCGGGTCGCAACCCAAGTCGCGGCGGCGTGCATCCGGTCAGCCGCACCCTGGAGCGGATCACCGACATCTTCGGCCGCCTCGGTTATGAGCTGTCCGACGGCCCGGAGATCGAGGACGACTGGCACAACTTCGAGGCGCTGAATTTCCCGCCGCACCACCCGGCGCGGGCGATGCATGACACCTTCTACTTCGGTGATGGCCGCCTGCTACGCACGCATACGTCCGGTGTGCAGGTGCGTTACATGCAGGACCTGCTGAAGGCGGGCGGCCAACCGCCGTTGCGGATGATCGCGGCCGGCAAGGTCTATCGCAGCGACAGCGACCAGACCCACACGCCGATGTTCCATCAGATCGAAGGGCTGCTGGTCGACGAACACGCCAGTTTCGCCGACCTCAAGGGCACCTTGGTGGAATTCGTGCGCGCGTTCTTCGAACGTGATTTCGAGATGCGGTTCCGCCCGAGCTACTTTCCCTTCACCGAGCCCTCCGCCGAGGTCGACATCGCCTGGCAACAGCCTGATGGCAGCACGCGCTGGCTGGAAGTGCTGGGCTGCGGCATGGTCCATCCCAGCGTGCTGCGCAACGTCGGCATCGATCCCGAAAAATACACCGGCTTCGCGTTCGGGCTAGGCGTGGAACGCTTCGCGATGCTGCGCTATGGCGTGGATGACCTGCGCAGCTTCTTTGAAAATGATGTGCGCTTCCTGAAACAATTTGCCTGAGGCAGTTCGCATGAGGCGTTCTCCATGAAATTTTCTGAAAACTGGTTGCGCCAACACGTCAAGACGTCGGCGACGCGCGATGAACTCGCGGCGACCCTGACCGCGATTGGTTTGGAAGTCGAAGAGATGACCGTGCTCGGCGAGGCGCTGGATGGCGTCGTCGTCGCGCGCATCGTCGAATGCAGCAAGCACCCGGAAGCCGACAAATTGCAGGTCTGCCAGGTCGATGCCGGCAACGGTGTGTTGTTGCAGATCGTGTGCGGCGCACCCAATGCGCGTCCGGGTCTGGTCGCGCCGCTCGCCACGATCGGTACACGAGTCGGCGAGGTGACGATCCGGGCAGCCAAGCTGCGCGGCGTCGACTCCAACGGCATGTTGTGTTCGGCGAAGGAACTCGGCATCGATGCCGACGCGTCCGGCCTGCTTGAGCTGCCGGGTGATGCGCCCGTTGGCGCGCCGCTGGCTGAATATCTCGGGTTGCCGGATGCCAGCATCGAGCTTAAATTGACCCCGAACCGCTCCGACTGTTTCGGTGTGCGCGGGATCGCGTACGACGTTGCTGCAGCAACGGGCTGCGAAGTGGAAGCGTTGGACAGCACGCCGATATTGACGGAACACGGCGAAAATTTGTCCGTCGAACTGCATGCCGGCGCCGACGCGCCGCGCTACGTGGGCCGGATCATCGAAGGCGTGGATGCAACAGTGCCCACGCCGTTGTGGATGGCTGAGCGCCTGCGCCGCAGTGGCGTGCGTCCGCTCAGCTTGCTGGTGGATGTCACCCAATACGTGATGCTGGAACTTGGCCAGCCCATGCACGCGTTCGACCGCAGCCTGCTGACGGGCCCGATGGGCGTGCGCCGTGGGCGCGTGGGCGAATCGTTGACGTTGCTGGACGGGCACGAGGTCACGCTCGATCCCGACTTCCTGCTGATCACCGATGCGGACCGCCCGGTTGCGCTTGCCGGCATCATGGGCGGTTTTGACACGCGCGTGACGGACGCGACCCGCAGTGTGTTCCTGGAGTCGGCGCATTTCGCGCCATCCGCCATCATCGGTCGCAGCCGCAAGCTGGGCATGCACACGGATGCCGCGCATCGTTTCGAACGCGGCGTGGATCCCGAGTTGCCACGCATCGCGATGGAACATGCGACGCGTCTCATCATGCAAATCGCGGGTGGCGCGCCCGGTCCGATGGTCGACGCGATGTTGCCCATGTATCTGTCACAACCGCAGCCGATCCAGCTGCGCCGCGAGCGACTGGCGCGCGTGCTGGGCATCAGCGTCGACGATGCTGACGTCACCCGCATCCTGACCGCGCTTGGCCTGGCGGTCGAGGCCATGGCTGATGGTTGGCGGGTGACACCCCCCGCGCGCCGCTTCGATATCACCATCGAAGAAGACCTGATCGAAGAAGTGGCGCGCATCCATGGGTACGACGCCATCCCGGCGGCGTTGCCGGGTGGCGGCATGCGCCTGGTGGTCGCCAGCGAGACCTGCGTGGCGGAGCATGATGCACGCCTGCAACTGGTCGCTCGCGACTATCTGGAAGCGATCAACTACGCATTCGTCGACGCACATCTGCTCGGGCGTTTTGGACTGGGTGGCGAAGGCGTTGCGCTGGCCAATCCGCTCAGCGCCGAGTTGGGCGTGATGCGACCCTCGCTGCTGCCGGGCCTGGTGGCGGCGCTGGCAAGGAATACAGCGCGCCAACAATTGCGCGTTCGCCTGTTCGAAATCGGCAAGACCTTTGCGGCGGCGGAACGTGGGCAGGCCCCGGTGGAGACCCGCCGGATTGCGGGGGTGGCGTGCGGTGATGGCTTTGCCGAGCAATGGGGCGTGCCGGCACGTGCGCTGGATTTCCACGACATCAAGGGCGATCTCGATAGCTTGGCGGCGCTGGCGGGCGTGCAACTCGACTACCGCGGATCAAGCGCGTCCTTCGCGCATCCGGGTCGCTCGGCTGACGTCTATCGGGACAATGAGCGCATCGGCTGGATCGGCCAAATCCACCCGCGCCTGCAACGGGCGATGGATGTGGATGCGGAGATCTATGGCTTCGAACTGGACATGGACTTGCTGCTGGCGCGCGCCGTGCCGCGCGCGGCCGCGATGTCGAAATTCCCGTCCGTCCGCCGGGACCTTGCGTTCGTCGTGCCCGAATCGGTGTCTTGGGCCGCGATGCAGGCGACCGTCAGGCACGCTGCAGGCCAGTCCTTGCGTGAGGTTCGGCTGTTTGATCGTTATGCCGGCAAGGGTGTGGAAACCGGATTCAAGAGTCTTGCTATGGGCTTGATTTTGCAGGATGAATCACGCACGCTCACAGACCGCGATGTGGAGGCGGCGGTGACTCAGGTGGTTGCCGCGCTGGAACAGGAACACGGAGCGGCCATCCGGCGCTGAAGGGGACAGCAATGGCGTTGACGAAGGCGGAAATGGCGGAACGTCTGTATGAGGACGTGGGCCTGAACAAGCGCGAGGCGAAGGAATTCGTCGATGCATTCTTCGATGCGTTGCGCGAGGCGCTGGAGCACGGGCGGCAAGTCAAGCTGTCCGGGTTCGGCAATTTCGACCTGCGCCGCAAGAACCAGCGGCCGGGCCGCAATCCGAAGACCGGCCAGGAAATTCCGATTTCCGCACGTACCGTGGTGACCTTTCGGCCCGGGCAGAAACTGAAGGAACGCGTGGAAGCGTTCGCCGGAGTCCACCATGCTTGATCCCGGCAGCAACCGCGAACTACCTCCGATCCCGGCGAAGCGTTATTTCACCATCGGTGAGGTCAGCGAACTTTGCGAGGTCAAGCCCCACGTGCTGCGCTACTGGGAAACCGAGTTCCCGAGCCTGGAGCCGGCCAAGCGCCGTGGCAATCGTCGCTACTACCAGCGCCATGACGTGCTGATGGTGCGGCAGATCCGCGGCCTGCTGTACGAGCAGGGCTACACGATTGGCGGCGCGCGCCTGCGCCTGGAAGGGGATGGCGCGAAGCAGGAATCGGCCTTGAGCAACCAGATCGCCAAGCAAGTGCGGATGGAGCTGGAAGAAGTCCTGCAACTCCTGCGTCGCTGAGTTGCCCGGCAGGCTATAATTTCGCACTTACAAACCGGGGTATAGCGCAGCCTGGTAGCGCACTTGTCTGGGGGACAAGTGGTCGTCGGTTCAAATCCGGCTACCCCGACCAATTCGATCGACAACGCCCGGCTTGCCGGGCGTTGTCGTTTTCGTGGCTGGATAGCGCGGTTCAGGGTGCAGTCGAACTTCGTTTCGTGTCGACGGTCACACTGCAGCACTTGCGCACGGTCTTTGGGAGTTTGAATGCGACGCATCGGGATGCTGGGACTGTGTTTGGCGTTGGTATCACCTGTTCAAGCTCAACAAGCGAGGCCGGCACTGGCCCCGACCCCGGTTGCCCAAGCGTCTCCTGCAAAGGGCTATGCCCCTGACGACGGTATCCGTACCGAAGAGACCATCATCGTGACAGGCGACCAACCTGGGCCTGGTCTCTGGCTGGTACGCAAGGGCGCGCATGATCTCTGGATTCTGGGCACGCTGAGCCCGTTGCCCGCAAAAATGCAATGGCAGTCGACTCAGGTCGATACGGTCATTGGCAAATCGCAGGAGGTCCTGCAGGAGCCGCGCGTGCGCGTCGACCTAAAGAACACCGGCTTCTTCAAGTCCTTGTTGCTCCTGCCCTCATTGCTGGGCGCTCGCAAAAACCCGGATGGGAAGACGCTCCAGCAACTGGTGCCGGCGCAAGCCTACGAGCGCTGGGTGCTTCTCAAGGCACGTTATATTGGCCGCGATGCCGGTGTCGAGCAATGGCGCCCGATTTTCGCTGCGCAGGAGCTGTATGACAAAGCGATTCGCAAGTCAGGGCTGGATACACGCAACCAGGTCAAAGACGTGGTTGCCGCATCGATCAACAAATACCACCCGAATGTCACCCCGGTGGAGTTGAAGATCGAACTGGAAAACCCGAAGGCGCTGATCCGCGAATTCGGCAAATCCGAATTGCAGGACACGGTCTGCTTCGAGAAAACAATGCTGCGTATTGAAAACGACCTGGACGCGATGCGCGAACGCGCCAACGCTTGGGCCACCGGTGATATCGAAGCCCTGCAAGCATTGCCCTTCGCCGACCAATACGAATCCTGCAAATCCGCGATCTCGGATTCAGCCGTCGGTAACCGCATGGGATTCAAGGATG
>JBKJOY010000064.1:0-3184 GCA_046595415.1 Thermomonas sp. | reverse complement strand
GGCATGCGAAGGAGAACCTCGCTGCCGAAAACAGCATCCTGAAGCTGATCGCCACCGGAGAAACCCTGCCGGTGCTGCTGGACAAGCTGTGCCGCGAAATCGAAGAACATTCGCGCGAGGGCCTGATGTGTTCCGTGCAGCTTCTGGATGCGGCGGCTGGACGCTTGCACTTCTGCGCCGCACCCAGCCTGCCCGGTGATTACAACCGTGCGCTCGATGGCGTGGCAATAGGCCCTGGCATCGGCTCCTGCGGCAGCGCGGCGTACCTGGGCAAGCCGGTGCTGGCCAGTGACATCCAGACCGACCCGAAATGGGCCGAATTCCGTCAACTCGCCGAGGCCGCCGGCCTGCGCGCGTGCAGTTCCACCCCGATCATGTCAAGCAAGGGGGAAGTGCTGGGCACCATGGCGGCGTATTACCGGCAACCCATGACGCCCGGGTCGCGCGACCGCCAGCTGATCGAGCTGGCCGTCCAGGTTGCGGCGATCGCAATCGAACGCCGGCAATCCGAAGCGGCCCTGCAGGCGGCCTCCGAGCAATTGCACGCGACGTTTGCCCAGGCCGCCATCGGCATGGTCATCGCCGAACCCGGTGGCAGGTTCGTCGAAGTCAACCAGCGTTTCGAGGATCTGCTCGGCTATTCCGTGCAGGAATTGCGCCAGCTGACCTTCCTGGACGTTACCCATCCCGACGATGTGGCAGAGACCCGGGAACAGGGCGCACGGCTCAAGGCTGGCGAACTGCACGAATTTACCTTGGAGAAGCGCTACCTGCGCAAGGACGGCAGCGTTGTCTGGTGCCGCATCACGGTCACCATCCTCAAGGACAGCGCGGGGCAGTTGCGCCATTACTTGGCTGCAGTCGAAGACATCAGTGAACACAAGCGCGCTGAAGCGGCTTTGCTGGATCGCGAGGGCGAGTTGCGATCACTGGCCAATGCCATGCCGCAGTTGGTCTGGATGGCAGAAGCGGACGGGTATATCTACTGGTACAACCGCGGCTGGTACGACTACACCGGCACCACCGAAGAGCAGATGCAGGGGCCGGGAGGCTGGCATTGCGTGCACGATCCCGAGGCGCTGCCGCTGGTGCTGGAGCGCTGGGGACATTCGCTGGCCAGTGGCGAGGCGTTCGAGATGGCATTCCGCCTGCGCGGTGGCGATGGCCACTACCGCACCTTCCTGACCCGCGCCAACCCGGTGCTGGACGAGCTCGGGAACGTGCGGCGCTGGTTCGGCACCAACACCGACATCGAAGACCTGCATCGCACGCGTGAGGCGCTGCAGGACGAAACCCGCGTGCTGGACCTGGTCAATCGCACCGGCCAGGCGCTGGTTGCGGAGCTGGATCTGCAGGCACTGCTGCAGCAGATCACCGATGCCGGGACCCAGCTCAGCGGTGCGAAGTTTGGCGCCTTCTTCTACAACGTCACCAATGAAGAAGGCCAGGTGCTGCAGCTGTACACGCTGAGCGGTGCGCCGCGCGCGGCGTTCGAATCGTTCGGACACCCGCGCGCCACCCCGATCTTCGGGCCGACCTTTTTAGGTGCACCACCCATTCGGATCGACGACGTCACCCAGGACCCGCGTTACGGGCAGATGGGGCCGCACCATGGCATGCCGCCAGGACATCTGACAGTCCGCAGCTACCTGGCGGTGCCGGTGCGCTCACGTTCGGACGAGATCATCGGCGCACTGATCTTCGGGCATCCCGACCCGGGCGTGTTCAGCGAGCGTAGCGAACGCATCATCACCGGCATCAGTTCGCAGGCGGCAGTGGCGATTGACAATGCGCGGCTGTATGAAACAGTCACAAGCGGCGCCCGCGAGCGCGAACGCCTGCTGGTCGCCGAGCGCGCCGCACGCAAGGACGCCGAGCAGGCGAATGCCAGCAAGGACGAGTTCCTGTCGGTGCTGTCGCACGAGTTGCGCACGCCGGTCAGCGCGATCCTGGGCTGGACCCATATCCTCGAAAGCGGGCCGTGCAGCGATGAGGAAACCAGCGAAGCGCTGCAGGCGATCGCGTCCAGCGCGCGCGCGCAATCCAAGTTGATCGATGACCTGCTGGACATGAGCCGCATTGTCTCGGGCAAGGTCAGGCTCGACATCCAGCCGCTCGACCTGCAGGCCATCGTGGAATCGGTGGTGCATGCAAACCGGCCAGCAGCCGACGCCAGGCAAGTGCGCCTGCGTACCGTGACCGACCCGCGCGCCGGCGCCATCAACGGAGACCCCGACCGCCTCCAGCAAGTGGTCTGGAACCTGTTGTCCAACGCGATGAAGTTCACTCCCAAGGGCGGCAAGGTCGACGTGCACCTGGTGCGGATCGATTCCAGCGTGGAGCTGACCGTGGCTGATTCTGGAATCGGCATTGAGCCAGGTTTCCTGCCCTACGTGTTTGATCGCTTCCGCCAGGCTGATGCGTCGTTCTCGCGCAAGCATGGGGGACTTGGACTGGGCCTTTCGATCGTGAAACAACTGGTCGAGTTGCATGGCGGCACGGTCCGCGTCGAAAGCCCGGGCAAGGATCTGGGCAGTCGCTTCGTGGTGCGCCTGCCGTTGGCCGCGCAACGTCCCGCGTTTCGAGAGATCCCGAAGGACGAGGGCGCCGAGCTGGAGGCGACGTCCTCAAGCCGGCCATCGATCACGCAGGAAGACATCGACCTCGCAGACCTGCATGTGCTGGTGGTGGACGACGACCGCGATTCGCGCATCGTCCTGCAACGTCTGCTTGAACGCAGCCGTGCCCGGGTCACGGTCGCCAGCAGCGCGGCGCAAGCGCTTGAATGCCTGGCTGCCGATGTCCCCGACGCGATGATCAGCGACATCGGCATGCCTGGCGGCGACGGCTATGAGCTGATTGCCAAGGTGCGTGCACTGCCGCCGGCGGCCGGCGGCAAAGTGCCCGCACTGGCATTGACCGCGTTTGCCCGCTCGCAGGACCGCGTCCGTGCGCTGCGGTCCGGCTTCCAGGCCCACTTGGCCAAACCGTTCGAACCCCACGAACTGCTGGTGACCATCGGCAGCCTGGTCGGACGGGTCTGACGTTTAACCGGCAGGCACCACCATCGACGCCTGCCGCGTCGCGCGGAATTCGCCGGGTGGATAACCCGTCGCGGCCTTGAACGCACGATGGAATGCACCCAGCGAACCGAACCCGCGCTCCAGCCCAATCACCAACGTCG
>JBKJOY010000042.1:0-6751 GCA_046595415.1 Thermomonas sp. | reverse complement strand
TACTTGGCGGAACCGTTGCCGTACAGATCGGCGGCCGCGCTCAGGGTTGCCGCGCGGGCGCCGGCGTAGTCGGTGCTGGAGGTCATATAGACGGTCACCGCGCGGTACCAGATCTGTTGCGCAGCGCCGCGGCCTATACCGGTGATCGCGGTGTTGCCATTGCACACCAGTGAAGCAGGAGTAAGTGCTTTGGGAGTCCCGGCACCGAAGCCCGCCGGAACCACCGCACCTTCAGCCAGCAGGTAGAAGAAGTGATTGGCGGCGCCGGAGCTGTAGTGGACATCCAGATTGCCAAGCCCTGGTGCATAACAATCCGGTGAGGCGCCATCCAGGCTGGGCTTGAACATCCAGCGGATCGCCTTGTAGCCACTCGCGTTATTCGTGAACAGTTTCTCGCCGATCACATAGTCGCCTGGATCATTGGGATTGTTCGCGTAGTACTCGACCATGGTGCCAAAGATGTCCGAATTGGCTTCGTTCAAACCACCCGACTCACCGGAATAACTCAGGTTGGCGCTGCGGCTCATCACGCCATGCGACATTTCGTGGCCAGCAATATCCAGGGCCACCAGCGGGAGGATCGTCGCGCCATTGTCACCATCACCGAACGTCATGCAGAAGCAAGCGTCGCTCCAGAACGCATTTTGGTAGTTGCGACCGTAATGCACCCGGCTGATCGCGCCGACGCCGTCGTTGGCAATGCCAGTGCGGCCATGCACGTTCTTGTAATAGTCCCACGTGGTGGCCACGCCGTAATGCGCGTCTGCGGCAACGGTTTGCGCGTTGCTGACCAGGTTGTTACCCCAGACGTTGGTGCTGCCGGAGAACACGGTGCCCAGGCCCGCGGTCTTCAACGACATGTTGTGGGTAGCGCCACCGCCACGGGTGGAATCGACCAACTGGTAGCTGGTGCCGCACTTGCTGGTGTCGAGCACCACGGTACCTTCGGTCAGGCTGTTGCCGGTACCGATGGCCGCGGTGCTGCTGCAGCCGCCACCGCCAGGACCCGGGCGTGCGGTTTCCACACCATCCCACTGGCTCAGGATCTTGCCATCGCGCGCATCGACGAAATAATGCATCTCGGTCGGTGTCTGGTCGGCCTTGATGCCATTGAAGATGACTTCATGAGCCAGCACCGGACTGGCGCCACGCGCGTAGATCACGAGGCGCGAGGTCGGGGCACCAACGAAGTGGGCGCCAAAACGGGCACCGGCTTCCACGATCGCCTGATCGCTGTTGAAGCGAGGCAGCAGGCTCGGGCGGGTGCTGGTCTTGAGCGTCTGGCTGACGTTCCTGACCTGACCGTTGCGCGAATGCACGACGAAGTCGCCGCCAATGACCGGCAGGCCCTGGAAGCTGCGCTGGTAGCGCACGTGTTCGGTGCCGTCGGCATCGACGATCGCATCGCGGGCCACGAACGCATCAGCCTTGGCGCGGCGGATGGTGGCGGCCGAAGTGCCATTGATCAATGCATTGGCGCGGTTGATCGCGGCTTCTTTCTGGAGGTTTACCGCATCCGCTGGACTTGACAGCGCAAGTCCGGAAGCAACGGCAAGGCTCAACAGGCAGATCTGGGCTTTCATGGCATGTTCTCCGTGGTAATCAGGACCGGTCGTTGGTGCGTCTCGGGTAAATTAATTGCTGCGCACATTCGTGACATGTTGCGCCGGAGCGGCAGCACGAATGGGTGTGGGTGATTGCAGGACGGCACCGTCGAAGTACGACACATACATGTGGGTGCCGCGCGGCGAATAGCCGATGAAAGTGGCATCGAATGTCGGCTCATGCGCATGCGGATACGCGGTGCTCAGCTTGGCATTTTCCGTTTCGAGCAGGAGTCCAAGGCTCTCTGCCTTACCGAGCGAGGCGTTGTACGCCTGCAGGGCCTGTTTGGTCTGCAGATAGACCGGGATGAACTGGCTCTTGCCGCGTAGCGACTTGGCAAAGAATTGCCGGTAGTAGTACATGGGCTGGCGCAACCGCGGCAGCACCTTGACCACTGCGGTGCTGACACCGCACAAGGACCCTGCCTCGTCGCGCACGATGCACACGGCTTGGGTTGCACGCGCAGCCGCTGCCGTGACATCGACGATCGCCTTGTTGCTGCGCCAGAACGCGATCAGCTCCTCACCGAGTTGCGGGGTGACCTGCTTCCAGACCGTGAGCGTGTCGAATTTCACCTCGACTTGCCCTTGGCGGCTTCCTTCGGCGCCAGCGTCGACACCAATTTCAGGTATTCGGCTGGCTGCAACTTGCCGTCCTTGTTGGTATCGAATGTGGCCAGCGGAGGCGCGGATTTGCCGGCCTCCTTGATCAATACCAGGTTGCCGTACTCGGAGGCTTCGATCGCACCACTCTTGTTGGCGTCGATCAACGCGAACTGCTTGCTCAATCTCGCTTGCAGCTGCATGACCTGGCGGGCCTGCAGCCAACCGGTGCGGAATTCCTGCTGCGACAAACTCCCGTTGTGGTCCGCGTCCCATGCGCTGAAAGCGGCATCCGCGGGATTGGGCTGGGCAATGGCGGGCGCGACTGCTGGTTTGGTCTGGGCACCCGCCATGCCGGCCAGCGTAGCCAGCACCACAGAGAGCGATGTCATGGCGATGCAACGATTCATGCGGCGGGGGCCTCGGTCGGCAATTCGGATTCGAACGTGATCAAGTCGCGGATCTCTGCGGTGCGCAAGCCGATCATCATCGGGTTCTTCACGTTTGGCAGGAAACTGATGTCGAAGATTTCGGTGATGTCGCCTTCGAACCGGATCCAGTTCGAGACATCGCCATTGGTCAGCGACACGATCTGCACGCCACACCACGGCTCGGCATCACGCTTCTTCAATTCCTCATCCAGTTGCAGGCCTTCGAAACGCTGGTTGCGCGGTTTCGACAAACCCACAGCAGCCACGTTGCCGATGATCGACAGGCCGCGCGCGAAGCCCGGCACGAAGGCATGCGGAACGAATTTCCTGGTTGCGAAATCGACCCAGCCCAGGAAGCCGGTGCCTGCATTGAGCACCCACAACCGGCCGTTGTGCCAGCGCGGCGAGTGCGGCATCGACAAGCCATCGCACACGATCTCGTCGGTCTCGATATCGATCACCACGCCACCGTCCTGGCGGCGGTCACGCCAGCCATCGACGCTATCGCTCTTGCAGACCGCGGTGACGTACTTGGGACGGCCATCGACCATCGCCAAGCCGTTCAAGTGGCAACGATCCTCCGGCGCCAGCCTGCTGATGAACTTCGGTTTCCAGATCGCCTTGAAGCTGTGGGTCTGGCTCAGCTCGGCCAGGCAGGAATATTTGGTGTTGACGAACACCACCTTGCCGTTGCTGCAGATCCCGAGCTCATGGATGTCGAGATCGCCAATGGTTTGCGCATTGCGCGGCACGTAGCACTTGTCGAACTGGCCGTGGATGATCTCGTTCGGACGCAGCACGTTCTCGAACCGCCACAGCTGGTACAGCCCACCGAGGTAGATGCGCTGCGCGTTGCCGACGATACCCATGGCGCGCTCGAAGATGCGCTCGAAGAACGACACCCGGCCCTGATTGTCGCTGCCGACCAGGTAGATGCGCCCGGTCTGGTAGGAGGAAATCGCCAGCGACATCCTGTGTTGGCCAAGCCAGCCAGCCAGCCCGCGCGAGCAGCTTTTTTCGACCTTCAGCTGAGTGAGGTCCTTGGGCTGCTTGCCGGTGGGTCCAGCAGGCGGGGTTGCGACCTGGGCCGGGGCTTCCACCCCAACGGCGTCAAGGCCCGTATCGATCTCGGCCTTTACGGCAACATCCTGGTTCAAAGGTGCTTCTGGGGTCGTTTCGTTTGCCACGTAATCTTCCAAGTGCTTATGCCGCAGGCCCGGCGGAACGCCGGGCCTGTACTACTTCAGCGCCGATTACCAGGCGAGTCGGACCACGACCTGGCCGCCCACGGTGCTCTTGAACGCACCGCCATCGAGCCAGGTGGCGCCCGCCGTGACCGCGAAACGACCCTTCTCGATGCCAATGCCCAGTTCCGCCAGCGCACTGGTGCCTCCGAGGCTGGTCACGCCAGTGAAGGTGTTTGCGACGCTGTAGGTCATCTCGCCATCGGCCTCGTGAATGGTATTGATCGAGGCGTACGGAGTCAGCTGCCAGCCATCGGACATCAGGAACGACTTGCTGAATTCCACGCCAAGACGTGTCCGCGAGGATTTGCCACCATGATTCCTGAAGTTGGCGCGGTCACCGGCAAACGGCGTGATGCCATTGACCTCGGTGTGGGTGTATTGCAGCTGCGGCGTAATCTTGAAGCCTCCAGGCAGCGTCCACTGGTAGCCGGTCTCGAAGTTGATGGCACTCGTGTGAGCGCGCGATTGCAGGACGCCGGCCGCGGACGTGGAACGAACATCGACCGCCATCCAACGACCGGACAGGTCGACGTAATAGCCCTGCGGCGCGAGCCACGTCGCGTATACCCCCACGGTCATGCCGTCCATGCGGTTGCTGCCAACGCCAGCACCGGTCAGGCGCTGGCGACCGTCCGCCGTACCCAACGTAAGGCCCGCATGGAAGTGACTGAACAGGTTGGCGTTGACACCCACTTCGCGGCCCCAGGTGCTCTGGTCGTAATCGAAGTTGCCGCCTTGTCCGAAGTTCGTTGCCAGATGTTCCGGCGAGACATCGCCTTCGCTGGTGTAGGTGCGGAAGAAGGCACTCATCACCTTGTCCGCATCGCCATACGGGTTGACGCCCATGCGCTGGCGGAACGTGCCGATCTGGCTATTGAGCATGTTGGCTGCGCCGCTCGCCGTCGAGGCCGCCAACGTGCCGGTGTCATTCAAGCCATTGACGTCCAGATCGATCGAGAACACGTCGGGAGCGGTGTTGGCCGCGTTGATCCTGCTGCCGATGCTGAAGCCAAGGTCGAGGAAGTTGCGAGCCTGGTTGTAGCCCAGGATCTGCCCGGGCACGAACGAACCGGACACCGAGGTTCCCGTGACCTGGGCGAAGTCGATCGAGGTGTGCGCCGTCAGCGGCATGCCCTGGAACAGGATATCGACGCGCTGGGCAGCGTTGGCCACCATGTTGCCTTCGACATACAGCTGGTCGCTGGAGTGGCTTGCGAAATTGACATCCAGGCCCAGCGCACCGGTGCCGCCGAAGTTGCCGGCGACGGTCAGTGCGTCGCCGGTATCACCGTCGATGAAGTTGATCGAGTTGACGTTGGTGAACGCACCCGTGTTGCCAGCGCCCATGTCGATCAGGTTGTCGCCTCCCGCAACCGTGATCACGCCCAGGTTGAGGAACGAATTGGCGGGACCTGCGCCCATGTGGATGGCGCCATCGGTCAGCTTGATCACGCCGCCGGCGTTGTTGACGATCACGTCGTTGCCATCACCGAAATCGGTCGACTGGTTGGTCACGTGCCAGACGCCACCGCTGTTGTTGTTGAGGCGATCATTGCCACCGAGCAGCACCAGCGCACCGTAGATGTTGCCGGTGTTGTTGATCACTTCGACGCCATCGCTGCCGAGCACCGCGACCTGGTCATCGAGCGCAGTATCGGCACTCAGTTTCCCGCTGTTGTTGAGGGTCGCGATGCCGTACAGCGATCCCATCTGGATCGCCGCGACGCTGGCGTAGTCACCATCGGCCACCGCCAGCACGCTGCCGGAGTTGTTGATGGTGACATTGCCGTCGGCGGCGGCAAGGATGCCGTATGCGGTATCGGGCGATGTCGCGGTGATCTGGCCGCTGTTGGACACCGTGACGGTGCCTGCGCCTGCTTGGGCGACAAGACCATAGCCACCGAGATATCCGGTCGCATCGATCGTCCCACTGTTGTTGACCGTGGTGTTGCCCAGCAATGCATAACCGGTTTCACCGATCGCGATACCCATCTCGGACGAGGCCACGATGGGTCCGGCGTTGCCCGACACAACGTTACCCTCGGCGCTGTAGGCCTGGATGCCGACCGCGCCGTAGACACCGTCTGCCATGATGCTGCCGGCATTGGCCACTGAAACATTGCCGTATTGCGAACGTCCCTCGATCCCGATGGCGGCCAGCAGCGCAGATGCTTCGATGTGGCTTGCCGCAGTCGTGACGACCGTAGTGCCGTAGTCAGAGCGCGCGGCGATGCCCGTGGCGTAGTCGTTGCCGTCCGCGACGATACTGCCGGAGTTGGTCACGTTCGCGTCAGCACCACGGGTCAGCACGCCATAGGCCGCAGATCCGGAGAACCCGTTGACGCCATCGTCCGAGGCAATGATGGTTCCGCTGTTGTTGATCGACACCGTGCCGTAGTCGGCGCGGCCGAACACGCCCACCGCGACGTTGCCACCGCTGATGGCGGTGATGTCCCCACTGTTGGTGACGTTGACGTTACCCGCCGAGGCCACGCCGAGCACGCCCGCCGACTGGCCGTAGGCGTAGACCTCGACCGAACCTGCGTTGTTGACCATCACATCGCCCAGCGTCGCGACACCCAACACACCGAAGCCACGACCCGCGTAGGAATACGCTTCGATCGAACCGGCGGCAGTGTTTGTGACCGAAACGTCGCCCGTGCCGGAGCTTGCATACACGCCATAGGCGTATTGCGCATTGGCATACAGCGAACCGCTGTTGACCACCGTCGCGCCGGCAAATCCGGCGGCATCCACGGCCCTGGCGACGTTGCCGCTTGTCGCCGAAATGCTGCCGCCATTGGTCGCGAACGCCTCACCGTTCTGGGCGAAGGACACAATGCCGCTTGCGTTGTAATACTTCTGC
>JBKJOY010000401.1:0-8097 GCA_046595415.1 Thermomonas sp. | reverse complement strand
TGGCTGCCTCGATGACTGCACCGATCAGGATGTAACCGGAGTTGTCGTAGGCCCAGTCCTCGCCGGGCGCGAAATCGGGCGGGGCGTCCTTGAAGATGGCGATCGTTTGCTCAGTGCTGAGGTCCTTGTCGATCGGGCCCTGTCGCCATGCGTCGATGCTGGTGTAGTTCTTCACCCCTGAGGTGTGGTTGAGCAGTTCGAGCACGCTGATGTGCCCGCCATTGGGAAAGCCAGGCACGTACTTCGACAGCGGATCATCCAGCGAAACCTTGCCCGCTTCGACCAGCTTGAGCAGGCCCGCCGCCGTGAACTGCTTGCTTACGGAGCCGATCCTGAAGACGGTATCCGCCGTCAATGGCGCTCCGGTCTTGATGTCCGCCAAGCCGCGGGCGCCGCGGTACAGCACCTCGTCGCCACGCGCGATCAGGACAGCAGCACCCGGCGCGTCCTGCCGGTAATTGGCAGTCAACAGCGCGTTCGCGTAGCGGGTGATGTCGGTTTTCGTCGCGGGTGTTTCAGCCAAAGCCAGATTTGGCAGCGTCGCCGCGGCGAGTGCGATGGATAACAGGGATGCACGCATGGGAATGGAGTCTCATAGAAGGAGGTTGCGTTCAACGCAAGGGTCGCGGCAGCAGCGGAGTTTGCTGCCTGCCGGGAGCGAACCTACACCGCTGCATGGGCTGCCATGGTGTGGCGCGACAAACGTGCGGCATTGCGGCGTCAATCCCGGGAATCGGCGACGAACAGTGAGTGGTCACCACATGATTGCGCGATCCCAAGAGACCTGACGCGCGATAATCCAGCTTCGTTCGTCCATCGCCAGGCAATGCCATGACCCATGTCGCCGTCCTCACGCCCGATCCAGCCGATGCCTCGCACGGTGAGCTATGGCCGAAGGTGCTTGCACGTTTGCAGCGTGCGCTGGACGCGGTGGGCATCGACACCACGCCCACGCCATGGTCGGAACATATCGACGACGCGAGTGGCCTGCAGGGTTTCGCGCGGGTCTTGCCGCTGCTCAGCTGGGGTTACCACTTCGATCACGCGCGCTGGTTGCGGGCCTGCGCCACGTGGGCGCAAGCGGGTGTGCCTTTGGCGAACCCCGCACAGGTACTCGCGTGGAACTCGGACAAGCGCTATCTGGAAAAACTGGCTGACCGCGGCATCGCGATTCCTCCCACCACGTGGAGCGATCACGTCACCCGCGAACAAGTCGATGGCATGTTCGATGCCACTGGTGCGGACGAGTTGATCATCAAGCCGTCGGTCTCCGGCGGCGCATGGAAGACGCGACGGCTGCGCCGCGGCGAGGTGCTTGATCCGATGCCAAGCGGCGCCACCATGCTGTTGCAGCCATACTTGCCCAGCATCGAAACCCGTGGCGAGACGTCACTGTTGTTCTTCGGCGGTCGCCTGAGCCATGTAGTGAACAAGCGCCCGGTGGTGGGCGAATTCCGGGTGCAGGAAGAATTCGGCGGCATGTACCGCTTGCTGGAAACGCCCCCTGTGCGGGCGTTGGCATTGGCCGAACAGGTGCTTGCCGCGATCAAGGAACCGCTGCTTTACGCACGCATCGACATGGTCCCGGATGCCGACGGCCGCTGGCTGCTGATGGAAGCAGAATTGATCGAGCCCGATTTCTACCTGGGCATGGATCCGCGCCGGGGTGCTGGCTTTGCAATGGCACTGCGTGCGGCGATCGATGCGGATTGAATGCGCGCCAAGCGCAGGCAATCGTCGATCCGACGCAACGCCGCACGCTTGTAGATCCCGAGGTGAATTCGCCTGGCTTGGTTGCAGCGGAGCGAATCGTTCGCTTACGCCTTGAGCTTGTACCCCGTCCGGAAAATCCACCACACCGCGCCCAGGCACAGCAGCAGGAAACCAATCGTAGCGGCCACGCTGACCACCACGTTGACGTCGGAAATCCCGTAGAAGCTCCATCGAAAGCCGCTGATCAGGTATACCACCGGATTGAACAGGGTGATCTTCTGCCAGATCGGCGGCAGCATGCTGATGGAATAGAACGCGCCACCGAGGAAGGTCAGCGGGGTCACCACCATCAATGGCACCACCTGCAGCTTCTGGAAGTCATCCGCCCACAGGCCGATGATGAAACCGAACAGGCTGAAGCTCACTGCGGTCAGCAGCAGGAAGCACAGCATCCACAGCGGATGTTCGATGTGGAAGGGCACGAATACGCGCGCGGTCACCAAGATCAGCAGGCCCAGCATCATCGATTTGGTCGCGGCCGCACCCACGTAACCGATCACGATCTCCAGCGGCGATACCGGCGCGGACAGCAATTCGTAGATGGTCCCGGCCCATTTCGGCATGTAGATGCCGAACGAAGCGTTGGAAATGCTCTCGTTGAGCAGCGACAGCATCAGCAGGCCGGGGATGATGAAGGCGCCGTAGCTCACGCCATCCACATTGCCCATGCGCGAGCCGATCGCTGCACCGAACACCACGAAGTACAACGACGTAGACAGTACTGGCGAGGCGATCGACTGGGTCAATGTGCGGAAGGTGCGCGCCATCTCGAACCGGTAAATCGCCTTGATGCCATGCAGGTTCATGCGCATGCTCCCTGCTTGCCATCAGCAGGCTTGCCATTTGGGGATTGACCGTCTGCTGGGTTGGCATGCACCAGGCTGACGAAGATATCTTCCAGCGAGCTCTCGCTGGAGTGCAGATCCTTGAAGCCGATGCCTTCATCACCAAGGCGGCGCAGCAGGGTGGCGATGCCGGTGCGCTCGGCTTGCGTATCGAACGTGTAGACCAGTGAATGCCCTGCATCGGCGAGCTCCAGCGGCTCTCCCGAAAGTGAGTCGGGGATGCGTTCCAGCGGCACCTGCAATTGCAGGGTGAGTTGCTTCTTGCCCAGCTTGCGCATCAGCACCGCCTTGTCTTCGACCACGATCAACTCACCCTTGTTGATCACGCCGATGCGGTCGGCCATTTCCTGCGCTTCTTCAATGTAATGCGTGGTCAGGATGATGGTGACGCCGCTGTCGCGCAGCTCGCGCACCAGTTGCCACATGTCGCGGCGCAGCTCCACGTCGACGCCGGCGGTGGGTTCGTCCAGAAAGAGAATGCGCGGTTCATGCGAGAGCGCCTTGGCAATCAACACGCGCCGCTTCATGCCACCCGACAGGGTCATGATCTTGCTGTCGCGCTTGTCCCACAGCGATAGCGAACGCAGCACTTTCTCCAGATGCGCCGGGTCCGGTGGCCGGCCGAACAGGCCGCGGCTGAAACGCATGGTCGCCCACACGGTTTCGAACGCATCGGTGGACAATTCTTGCGGGACCAGACCAATCTTCATCCGCGCCGCGCGTGCCTCGCGGACGATGTCGTGGCCATCGGCCAGCACCGTGCCCGTGGTCGGGTTGACGATGCCGCAGACGATACTGATCAGGGTGGTCTTGCCAGCGCCGTTGGGGCCCAGCAGGGCGAAGATCTCGCCCTGGCGGATATCGAGGTTGATGTCCTTGAGCGCCTGGTAGCCGGACTTGTAGGTCTTGCCCAGGTGTCGGATCGAGACGATCGGCGGGTGGTCGCTGGAGGTCATGCTTGCTGCCATGCGGGGGCACTGATGGGGACGGCTGCCAGAGTGCCTGTTATTGCGGTCCGGCGGGAGTGCCTGTCATTGTGGCGCTGGTGGGGCGATGGTCGCTTGTGGACCACTGATCAGGTTTGGACGGGTTGGTGACGATCGTCATCGACTAGTTGACTATGGAAAAGCCAATCGCATCCAATGACGGCGAAGCCGGTCGCGCGCAGAATCGTCGCGTGGAGATCGTCAAAAGGTAGGTACGGGAATGTTGTGGTGGGCGATGGCGGCGTTGTTCCTGTGGCTGGCGCTGCGCGAGGTCTATTACGGATTCGTCGCCAAGCCCGGCTACACCGAGCCGCAGGAGATACAAACATCCTATGTCGTGATCCTGCTGCTCATTGCGGCGGCATTCGCCTACACGCCAGTGAGATATTGGCGTTTCGAGCAGTTCCTGGCCGCCAAGGCACGCATCCTGACGGGATCGAACCAGGCGACGGTGCACTGCAATACGTTCTTCGACACCGCGATCGACCCGATGGCGCTGGCAACCGGGCATGCGGATCCGGTGACTGGCCGCATCGTGTTCCAGAAACCCTGGTGCGGCGTGCTGATGGACGAGTTGCGGCACCCCGACCGGATGGATCGCGAGGGCATCTTCAGCGTACAGATGTTCGCGCACGAAGCCATGCACGTGCGCGGTGAAATGAATGAAGCCGTCACCGAATGCCAAGCCATCCAGCGTTACGCGCGCGCGGCCAGGTTGTTAGGTATCGCACCTGACGCACTCGCCAAGCAGAGCGGAATGACCTATTACCGCGTGTACTACCAGCAGCGAAAACACATCGGCGGCATGCAGTCCGCGTACTACACGGACGACTGCGCGCCCGGCAAAGCCCTCGACGAAAACCTGCAGGATTCGACATGGGCGCCCTAGCGTCGTAGCGTTTGCAGCTGCGGCAGGCATGTTCGCGACCATGCGTCGACGCAGCGCTTGTGCGCCTGACCCCACTCAGGAGGGACCCATGCAACGAACTTTCAATATGCAAAATTCTCAGGTAGTCGCGCCGGCGGTGCGCTCATGACGGCGGATGCGACCGGCACGCCGATGCGCATCGATTTCGTCTCCGATGTCTCGTGTCCGTGGTGCGCCATTGGCCTCACGGCACTTGAGCAGGCGCTGGGGAATATCGGCAGCGAGGTGGCGGTCGACCTGCACTTCCAACCTTTCGAGCTCAATCCGCAAATGGGCCCCGAAGGCGAGGACACCACCGAACACCTGCAAAAAAAGTACGGGCTGTCCAATGAGCAGCTAGCCGACAATCAGCAACGCATTCGCGAACGTGGCGCGGAACTCGGGTTCACGTTCGGCGTGGACAAGCGGCGGCGGGTCTACAACACGTTCGATGCGCATCGGCTGCTGCATTGGGCTGAACTAGGAGGCAAGCAGCTCGCACTCAAGCATGCGCTGTTGCGCGCCTATTTCACGGATGGGTTGGACGTCTCCGACCACGACACGCTGGCCGGCATCGCCCAGAGCGTGGGGCTTGCCGAGGCGCAAGCGCGCGCGATCCTGGCATCGAGCGACTACGCCGATGACGTGCGCCACCAGGAGCAATTTTTCCAGCGCAACGGCATCAGCTCGGTACCCGCGATCATCATCAACCAGAAGCATCTGATTTCGGGCGGGCAGCCGGTCGAGGTGTTCGAGCGCGCTTTGCGGGAGATCGCGGCGGGCCAACCTGCCTAGGTAGTGGCATCTCGTGACATCAGAAACCGACCCACTACCGATTGCGCCCGAGAAGCCATTCCCGATGGACTGCTGTGACGGCGGTTGTGCGGTATGCGTCTGGGATGCCTACGCCGAAGCGTCGCTGTACTACGAAACGCAATTGGCGGCATGGAAGGCGCGCCATGCCGCAGATCCAGCATCCAAGCCATGAGGCATATAGGCGCAGCTACTCTGGTTTGATTGCATCGATGCCCGCGCACAGCGCACGCTTGCGTGCGGGAGAGAGCTGCTTGATCGTGTATTCAGCACGGCTTGCGCTGGCGCGATCAGGGTGCTGGAAACTTGCCAGCACCCGCAACGGCGGATGCGCGCGGGTATAGCGCGCACCTTTGCCCGCCGCATGCTCGGCGTAGCGCCTCTGCACATCGGTGGCGATGCCGGTGTACACGCTGCCATCGCAGCATTCGAGCAGATAGACATACCAGCAGGACATGGATGCGGTGTCGGGTTACGCTTTCCACGAAGCGACGGGTGCAGCCTACCTTGCGCCAAACTTTCTTGACACACGACGACCGGAACCGCCATGCGAAATCCCCTGCAAGAACAACTATTGAAAGCAGGGCTGGCCAAGAAGAGCAAGCTCGCCGCAGTGGTGCGTGAGCAGACCAAGCAGCGCCATGCCAAGGGTGCGCCGGACGAACATGCTGTTGCTGGCAAGGTCGATGCAGCGCAGCTGCAGGCCGAACGCGTGGAGCGCGATCGTCTGATCGCCGCCGAGCGCAATGCGCAGGCAAAACTCCGCGAGGTGCGGGCGCAAGTACGGCAAATCATTGACGCGCATGCGCTGGCGCGGACCGGCGAGATCCCTTACGCATTCGACGATGCGGGCAGCATCAAGCGCCTGCTGGTGGATGCCACGCAACGCAGCTTGCTGGCGAAGGGAGCCTTGGTGATCGTGCGCCACGGCTCCGACTACGCATTGTTGCCGCGCGTGGCTGCCGACAAGGTGCTTGAGCGCGACTCGTCCAGCATCGTGCTGGACCATCGGTCGCGTGATGCGGGAGCAATTGCATCGCAAGATGCCCCGCAACCAAATCTTGGAGACGACGATGCCTTCTACGACCAGTTCAAGGTGCCCGACGACCTGATCTGGTGACCCGGGCAAGCCGCCACTGAACGGTGAAGCTGCCGGCTCACGGTTTCTTTCGACGCGTGGTCTAAGATCTCCGGCTTTCCCGATGCCGGAGTCCTGCGATGTCCTTGCGCCCCCTGAGCTTCGCCATTCCATGCGCGTTGACCCTGACCTTGGCCGGCGGGTTGGTCGCTTGCCAACCGAAGACCACTGTGGCGCCCGATACCAAGGCCGACGCGGTGCCGCTCGCTGCATCCAATCAGGACATCGCCGCCAAAGTGGCGTCCTACGCGCAAGTCGAGCTCAAGACCGACATGTCGAAACTGACCCAAGGCGACCGCCAGGCCATCGTGCTGTTGTTGCAGGCCGGGCAAATCATGGACGGCCTGTTCTGGAAGCAGGTGGTTGGCGACAAGGACGCGTTGCTGGCGAAGATCAGCGATCCAGCAACGCGTCGTTTCGCTGAAATCAACTACGGCCCGTGGGATCGGCTCGATGGCGACAAACCCTTTGTCGCAGGCGTGGCTCCGCGCCCGCCGGGTGCGCAGTTCTATCCGGCTGACATGACCAAGGCCGAGTTCGATGCCGCCCAGCTTCCCGGCAAGGATGGCCAGTATTCGCTGATCCAACGCGACGCCGCCGGAAAACTCATTGTCGTGCCGTATCACGTTGCCTACAAAGCCGAACTCGAACAGGTCGCCGACCTGTTGCGGCAAGCCGCGAAGGTCGCCAGCGACAAGGGCTTCAGCAACTACTTGAGCCTGCGTGCCGATGCGTTGCTGAGCGATGACTACCGGCCCAGCGACATGGCGTGGATGGACATGAAGTCCAGCCCGATTGACGTGGTGATCGGCCCGATCGAGAATTACCAGGATGCGTTGTACGGAACGCGTGCCGCGTTCGAGACCTTCGTGCTGGTCAAGGACGTGGAATGGAGCGCGCGCCTGGCCAAATTCGCCAAGCTGCTGCCGGAACTGCAGCGTGGCCTGCCGGTGGATGCAAAATACAAGGCGGAGATGCCGGGCACCGATGCCGACCTCAATGCGTATGACGCGATCTACTACGGCGGCGATGCGAATTCGGGTGCGAAGACCATCGCCATCAACCTGCCCAATGACGAGCAGGTGCAGCTGGCCAAAGGGTCGCGCCGCTTGCAGTTGAAGAACGTGATGCGGGCCAAGTTCGACGCCATCCTTGAACCCATCGCGGATGAGCTGATCGCCAAGGACCAGCGCGCGCACATCAGTTTCGATGCGTTCTTCCAGAACGTGATGTTCCATGAAGTCGCGCATGGCCTCGGCATCAAAAATACGCTGGATGGCAAGGGCACCGTGCGTGAAGCGATGACCGACCTCGCCGGTGGCTACGAGGAAGGCAAGGCCGACATCCTGGGCCTGTACATGATCGGCAAGCTCGGCCAGATGGGCGAACTCGACGCGACCAAACTGGACGACAACTACGTGACGTTCCTGGCCGGGATCTTCCGTTCGGTGCGCTTCGGTGCCAGCGACGCGCATGGCCGCGCCAACATGGTCGCGTTCAATTTCCTGCAAGCGCAAGGCGCCTTCAGCCGCGACGAAGCCAGCGGAACCTGGCGCGTTGATTTCGACAAGATGAAGGGCGGCGTCGATGCGTTGTCGGCCAAGATCCTGACCCTGCAGGGCGATGGCGACCATG
>JBKJOY010000364.1:0-9504 GCA_046595415.1 Thermomonas sp. | reverse complement strand
GGCCGTGCCCGGGTCACCGCCGTCCGCGGGCAAATCCTTTCCGGGCGACTGGGCGATGGCGACATCGAAATGCAGGTCGAAGTCGTAGGTCTTGTCGAAGAATGTCTCCGGCTCCTGGAGCACCCAGCTGCCGGCGACGTGGCCGGGATCATTCGTGGTCAGTGCCAGTTTTCCGTAGCCGCCGGAATTGAAACCTTCAGGGGAAAAGTACATGCCGCATTCGCTGCCATCGGTATTGATGCATAGCCGAACATACGCGCCAGACTGGTCGTCGGCTTGCGCGCGCACCACGTCATCGGCGTCGAACGCGGCCGCGGCCTTGACCGCATCGAGCGGCACATCGCTGAGATACACCAAGGTCTGCGGTCCGACGTCGCCCTTGCCTTCGTCGCGGATCACGGCGATCGCGAACTTCACGTCCAGACGCTGCTCATCCAAGCGGAAATGTCCGCCATTGGCACGCGCTGGTGTCTCCGGTGTTACGGCCAGCGTAGTCGATGCTGCCGCCAACAAAAGCGCGAGCATCAACCCGTACTGTCCCACACGCCGGTTACCCATCAGCCTGTTCCCATTGCTCGCCTAACGGGAAAGACGCAGGCCGCGAGCAGAAGCGGCCGCCTGTTTGTTCGTTATGCAGCTTGCCGGCGCGGGCGTCACAAGGTCGTTGCAGCAATGGCACGGCGATCCTGTTTTGAAGCATCGTTATCCCAGGTCGCAACAGGCTGTTCGACCCCAACACAGATGGCCTCTGACCGGTCGACCGTGGAAACGGCCCGATCTACGCTATCTCTGGCGCCTGTGCTGCGCGCAATCGCCGATACTGGTCCATCTGAAAGCAGGAGCAGTCCATGCACGGCGGCGGACTCGAACTTGCCCTGGTCTTCTTGCTGGCGGCGGTCATCGCAGTGCCAGTGTTCAAGCGCTTCGGGCTGGGCGCGGTGCTGGGTTACCTGGCGGCGGGCGCGCTGCTGGGGCCACATGCGTTGCGGGTGATCGGCGATGCCGCGCCGGTACTGGCGGCCAGCGAAATTGGTGTCGTGATGATGCTGTTCGTGATCGGGCTGGAACTGTCATTGCCGCGCCTGAAAGTGATGCGCAGGCCGATCTTCGGTGTTGGCGGGCTGCAGGTCGCACTCTCGGGCATCGTGCTGGCGGCGTTGGTGATGAGCCAGGGCCTGGGCTGGAAGCCCGCATTGGTAGTCGGGCTTGGACTTGCCTTGTCTTCAACGGCGGTGGGCCTGCAGTTGTTGGCCGAGCGCAAGGAACTGACGGCCGAACACGGCCGGCTCGCGTTCGCGATCCTGCTGTTCCAGGACCTGGCGGCCATTCCGTTGCTGGCGGCGATCCCGCTGCTGGGCGCGCATGCCACCGACAGCGACGGCGCGCTCGGGCTGGCGGTTGCCAAGGCGATCGCCGCGATCGCGATGCTGGTGCTGGGTGGTCGCTACCTGCTGCGCCACGTATTCCGGGTGATCGCGCGCACGCGGATGCCGGAAGTGTTCACCGCCGCCGCCCTGCTGGTGGTGCTGGGCAGCGCCTGGTTGATGCAGTTGGCGGGTTTGAGCGCAGGCTTGGGTGCGTTCCTCGCTGGCGTGCTGCTGGCCGAATCCGAGTTCCGGCATGAGCTTGAATCTCAGATCCAGCCGTTCGAGGGCCTGTTGCTGGGGTTGTTCTTCATGGCGGTGGGCATGAGCATCGACCTGCAGCGGGTGGCCTCCGAGCCGGGGCTGATCGTCGCGGGCATGCTGGTCTTGCTGCTGGTCAAGTTCTCCCTGCTCGCGTTGCTGGGCTTGCGACCGGGGCGCCTGGACTTGCGCGGCACCCTGCTGCTTGGCGGCACATTGGCGCTGGGCGGCGAATTCGCCTTCGTGGTGTTCGGCGAAGCGGCCAAGGTCGGTTTGCTGGATGCGCCGCAGCGCGATCGCTTGATTGCGATCGTCGGCCTGTCGATGGCGGTCACGCCCTTGTTGCTTTTGCTGATCTCGAAATTTGCGCCGGCCTCCGGAAAAAAAGAGGCGCGCGACTTCGATGAAATGCATGACGAACATCCGCATGTGCTGATCGCCGGCTTCGGGCGTTTCGGGCAGATCGTGGCGCGCCTGTTGTCGGCACACAAGATTCCCTTTATCGCGATCGACCCGGATGTGGAGCAGGTCGATTTCGTGCGCCGGTTCGGCAACAAGATCTACTACGGCGACCCGACCCGGCCCGATCTGTTGCGGGCCGCCGGCGCCGCGAATGTGCGGATGTTCGTGGTGGCGCTTGACGGCGTGGAGGCGAGCCTGGAGATGACCCGTTTGCTGCGCCAGCACTACCCGGACGCGAAGGTGTTCGCGCGCGCTCGCGATCGACGCCATGCGTGGCAGCTGATGGACCTGGGCGCCTTGGCATTCCGGGAGCTATTCGGCAGCAGCGTGGAGATGGGGCGGGAAGTGCTGGTGGCACTCGGCGTGACGCGCGAACAAGCCGACGTGCGCGTGCGCCACTTCCGGGTGCACGACGCCAAGCTGCTGGATGCCCAGAGGCAGATGCAGGATGACGATGATGCGCTGCTGCAGAGCGCGACGGATGCGCGGCGTGAATTGGCCGAACTGTTCGAGGCGGATGCCGGCGAAGGCCAGTTGGGTCGGATCGTGGTGGCGGAGCCGCGCGAGTAAGAGCAAAAATGGGGTCAGGTTCATTTTTTTCTAGAAAAAATGAACCTGACCCCATTTTTTACCCCATTTTTTTGGTGCCTTCCGGTTACGGACGCAGGAACCGCGCCATCGATACCGGCGGTGTGGTGCCGTCGGTAGGTGTCAATTCGGCAGCCACATCGACATAGCCCCGCATCAGTGCGACTTCCCGCGGGGTGCGGTTGAGTGCATCGCGCTGGTTGAGGTCGGCCCCGGCGCGCAGCAGCACCTGAGCTGCGCGCAACAGGCCGTGCAACGCCGCAAGGTGCAGGGGACCGAAGCCGCGCTGGTCGCGCGCATCTAGGCGCACGTCCTCATCCAACAGGCGGTCCAGCCCGGCCAGCAAGACGTCTTCGGTGCTCGGTGTGCCGGGCTCGGCGCGCGCGCCCAGCAACAACAACAGCGGTGTCGCCCCACCATTCGCCGCCTGTTGCGGATCGGAACCGCCCAGCAGCAAGGTGTCCAGCAAGGCCACCAGACGTGGGCGCTCACGGGCGGTGAAGCCATACAGTGCGGCGCAATGCAGCGGGGTCAGGCCTTGCGCATCGCGTGCATGCAAATCCGCACCAGCCTGCAGCAGGCGCGACACCAGTTCCGGCAAGCCCAGCGCAGCCGCCAGCATCAGCACGGTGACTTCGCCAGGCAGGCGTTGCTCCAGGCCTGCGCCGGCATCCAGCAGGCGATCAACGATCTCGAGCTGGCGCATGCTCACCGCTGCCGACAACGGGGTGGCGCCGGTATTGGCCGCCATTCCGGGCTGCGCGCCCCGCGCCAGCAGCAATTCGACCAGGGCGCGATGACCGCCGCCCGCTGCGCGCAACAAGGCACTGCACCCTTGGCTGTCGACCGCGTCGACCGACATCCCGATATCGAGCAAACGCCGCACCGCATCGGTGTCGCCCACGATCGCAGCGGCTGGCACGTCGCTGTCCTGCAGCGGCCGGCGTGGCAACCGCCAACCGCGCCAGTCCAGCCAGTCGGCAAGGTCGCGGCGACCGGTGGCCAGTGCAACGCCGAGCGGCGTCTGCCCATCCGCGGCGCGGCGATCAGGCGCAGCGCCAGCCGCCACCAGCAGTTTGATTTCTTCCTCGCGCGCGAGGGCGGCGGCCACATGCAGCGCGCTCATCCCGTGACTGTCGCGCGCATCCAGATCGACGCCATGCGCAATCAATCGCTGCAACAGGCGGGGCCAGTGCAGGCGCACCGTCAATGCCACCGGCGGATCCCCGGCCGGCGAACCCGCGAATGGATCAGCACCACGCTCGAGCAATTCAATCGCGAAGCGCTCGGCGTCAACGTCGGTGTCGTGATCGCCGGCGAGGCAAGCGGCCAGGTAACGCGCCAGTCCACCGCGACCCGCAGGCGAGGCGCCATTCGCAAACAACGCGTGCAACACTGGGATACCGCCGCTGCCGCGCTGCAACGCAGCGACCACCGGCAACGGCATGCCCGGCACGCGTGCTTCGGGCCGCGCGCCACGGCGCAACAACCATTCGACCCGCTCCACGTCCAGCACGATCTCGGCATCTGCCAGCAAGCCGTTGAGCTCGGCAGGCCCCAGCAAGGCAGCCAGCGGCAACAATTCACGCGACGGTCCAGCATCCAGCAGGCGCTCTCGCAATAGCAGCAGTGGCGGCCGATCCGGCGGCGTGCCGTCGTCATCGACCTCCATCGACACCGGCAACGCTCGCGCCGGGTCGAGCACGTTCGCCAAGGTCCAGCGGCCCGCGCTGGCGGCAATATCCACGGCGCTGCGACCGTCGGCATCCAGCGTCTGCGCATCCACGCCCAGCTCCAGCAGGCGTTTTACCAAGGCAGTCGATGGCGCTTCGGCCATGCACGCCAGATGCAGGGCGTTGGCACCGACACCATCGCAGCTGCGCGCATCGGCCCCACCCCCCAGCAGTACGTCCAGCGCCGGCAATGCCCCGGCGCGCGCGCTGTCCAACAGCGGCGTGCGGCCTTGGCCATCGCGCGCATGCACGTCGGCGCCGGCATCCATCAACGCGCTGCAGACATCCGGATGGCCGGCGAACGCGGCTTCATGCAGCGCAGTGCGGTCGCGACTATCGCGCGCATCCACGCGCGCCTTGTGCCGCAGCAGCAACTGCACGCCGGCGGGATCATCTTCCTCGGTGCCGGCAGCCGCCAGTAGCACCGGCTGTCCGTCTGCGGGATCGGCCTTGGCGCCACGCTCCAACAGGAACCGTGCCAGCCGCCAGTTGCCGGCCGCACACGCAATCCCCAAGGGCGACACGCCTTCGTGGTTCAGCGTCTCCATTTCGGCACCGGCATCACGCAACAAGGCGGCCACGCCGGGATCGGAACTGCGCGCGGCATGGTGCAGCGGGGTATTGCCTTCGGCATCGGCGATGCGCGGATCGGCGCCGTTGGTGAGCAAGGTGGTCACCGCTTCCGGACGCCCATGCCAGCTGTCACGCGTCGCCGCCAGCAACGGGGTCATCGACGACGCCTGTGCGCTGTTGACGTCCACCCCACGTTCGATCAGTGCGCGCAGCAAACGCAAATCCGGCAAGACCGCCGCCAGCACCGGCAGGCCGCGACGGTCGCGCTCACCGGAAGGCGCATCGGCGCGCGCATCAGCGCCGGCATCCAGCAACTGCAGGGCGCGCTCGACCCGGCCACTGCGTGCGGCGACGTACAACTCGCGGGTCAGTGCATCGACATCGACCGGGGCGTCGGCGCCGCTGGTTGCCATCGCCAACACCGGCTGCAGGTCTTCGGCATCCGCTTCGTCCTGGTCATCCGCCATGTCCAGCACCGGCAGGCCATGTGCCAGCATCCGCGGCGGTGCAGTCTGCAGCAACGCGTGGGCAAGCGGGAGGACCACTGCATACACGATCACTGCAATCAGGCGCGCGTCCGCCGCCAGCAAGGACGGCCAACCGAGCGCGATACCGCCCGCGAGCAGCAACCAGATCGGCACCGCCACTTGCAGACCACTCCATGCACCGCGCTGGTGGGTGTCGAGCCTGGTCACGTGCTGGCGGATATTCCCGCCGTGCCGTTCCAATCCGTGCCAAAGCGGCCAAAAGCGCCAAAGTGCGAGCAGCACGATTGCGCCAGCGGTGCTGATCGCGAGCACCGGCAACAGGTCCGGTGCGGCCAGCAATGCGCGCAATGGCCATGCACCCAGCACCACGGCCAATGCGAACGCGGCAGCCCACGCCAGCGCCAGCGCGAGCACGTCACGACCCAGTCGGGTGCCGCGCTGGGTGCCGCGCAGCAGCGCGATGCCGAGCGCCATCGGCGCCTGCGCCGCCCATGCCAGTAGCCCGGCGCTGCCCACCTCGAACCAGCAGCCCGCGGCCAGCAACAATGACGCCGCGATCAGGGCGAACGCAGTACCGGGTCGACGCTCACGCATCGGTGCCCCAGTCCTGGGTCATCGGATCTTCCATGGTCGGCGGAAATTGCAGGTGGAACCCGCGCGACGCCAGGTTGCTGCGCACCACGTCGGCGTCTTCCCGGGCCAGCTTGCGGCCGGGCACCAGATCGACATCGAGCACGAATTCAAGCTTGCCCAGTTGCAGGCGCAGCGGTTCGGGCAGGCGGGAAAAATCGTCGCGGGCAGCGAGATACAGGTAGGTATCGGCCTTTTTCAGGCTCTTGTAGACGAATGCATGCATCGCGTTGCGCGGCGTCACTCCAGGGGGATGCCCCGATTGTGCGGGAAAGCGCCCAGCGACGGAACCGCGGCCTGCGCGCGGGCTCTGGGGATGTCGGCGTCAATGTTAGCCAGCGTCCGCGTCCACCTTGACGGCAAACACGCGGCTGGACCACACGGTGTAGCCGAGGATGACCGGCAGCTCCACCACCAGCCCGACCAGCACGAAGCCCTGCCACGAAGGCGGCAATGCCGCCCGCCAGATGGCGAGCGTAGGCCGACGATGCTGGGCCAGATGCCAAGTACCAACCCGGCGAAGCCGAACCGAGAAGGAGCACATCGTCAGCAGGAATGGGTTTGGGTCACGCCAACGACGCATCCATGCAGATGATCTCCGCTAGCGTGGACGTGGCGCGCTGCATATGTTGTGCACCGCAAAATGCCCAGATTCCAGCTCCGGGACATCTGGCACAAGCGCTGGTGGCGTCGACTGCTAACCTTGCCGATCGCCACACTCGCGGCGCTAGGGTTCGTAAATTTTTTCACGTCTTTTGATGGATGTCGCATGCGCCTTGTTCCGTTGTTTGCCGCCCTGGTGTTGACCAGCCTGTCCGCCGCTGCTGCGGAACCAATCACCCTCACCCAGGCCATGGCCGATCCCGACTGGATCGGACCGCAGGTCGACGATGCGTGGTGGCGTTGGGATGGCCAGGCGGCGCAATACCTGCTCAAGCGCGACGGGGCGACCATTCGCGACACGTGGCAGGTCGGGATCGACGGCATCGCACCCAAACGCATTGAGGATGCGGCACTGGCCGATGTGGATGCCTCCGATGCCGTGTTCGATGTGGGAGCAACGCGCACAGCATTCGTGCGCAACGGCGACGTGTTCGTGCGCGAGCTGCGCAGCGGCGCGCTCACCCAATTGACCCGGACGATTGACCGCGAAACCCGGCCACAATGGGGCCGCGATGGTGGCCTGGTCTGGCGCGTCGGCGATGCATGGTATCGCTGGGATGGCCGCAACGTGGTCCAGGCTGCACTGCTGAAAGCCGAAGATGCACCGGACAAGGCGCCCAAGGCGGACGACTTGCGCGAGCGTCAATTGCGCCTGATCGACACCCTACGCATTGATCGCGACCGCCGCGAGGCTGCACGCAAGCAGGACGAGGCCTGGCGCCTCGCCGACAAGACCCGTGCACCCGCACCGATCTACCTCGGCAAGGGCGTCACCATCGCCGACAGCGCGCTGTCGCCGGATGGCCGCTGGTTGCTGGTCGCCACCACCGAGAAGGGCGCGGATACCGGGACTGAAGGCAAGTTGCCGAAATACGTCACCGAATCCGGCTACGAGGAATTCGAAGCTGCGCGGACCCGCGTGGGTCGCAATGATCCGTTGCCGCAAAAACTCTGGCTGGCGGAAACCACCACCGGCAAGCTGCGTGAACTCAGCAGTGATGCATTGCCTGGCATCAAGGACGATCCGTTGGCGGCGTTGCGCAAGGCCGCGGGCAAGCCGGCCTTGAAGGGCAATCGAGAACTGCAGGTCGCCGCGCTGCAATGGACCAGCGACAGCCAGAACGCCGCGCTGGTGCTGCGCGCGACCGACAACAAGGATCGCTGGATCGCGAGTGTCGATCTCGCAGCTGCAACACTGCAGCCACGCAATCGCCTGCATGACGATGCGTGGATCAACTGGAATTTCAACGACTACGGCTGGCTGCCCGACAACAAGACGCTGTGGTACCTGTCGGAAGAGAGCGGTTACTCGCATCTATACACACTCAACGGCAGTGCCCGCACCCAGCTCACCGAGGGCCGCTGGGAAGCCTCCTCGGTGCAGCTCGCGCGCGATGGCAGTAGTTTCTATTTCCTGTGTAACCGCGCACAGCCTGGCGACTACGAAGTCTGCAATGTGCCCGCGCGTGGCGGGTCCGTACGCGAAGTGACCTCGCTCGATGGCGTCGAAAGTTTCAACCTGTCGCCCGAAGGATCGAAGTTGCTGGTGCGGCATTCGTCTGCCTATGTCCCGCCGCAACTCGCGGTGGTCGATACGGCCGGTGGCAATCTGCATGAATTGACTGACACCCGCACCGCCGCCTACAAGGCGCGCAGCTGGATCATGCCGAAGACCGTGCAAGTGCCGAGCAAGCATGGCGCCGGCACCATCTGGGGCAAGCTCTACACGCCAGCCCAAATGGATGCCGGCAAGAAGTATCCCATCGTGATGTTCGTGCACGGCGCTGGCTACCTGCAGAACGTCAGTGCGCGCTACCCCAATTATTTTCGCGAACAGATGTTCCACAACCTGCTGGTGCAGCGGGGTTACATCGTGCTCGATTTGGACTATCGCGCCAGCGAAGGCTACGGCCGCGACTGGCGCACCGCGATCTATCGCTGGATGGGCAAACCCGAACTGGAGGACTATCTGGATGGCCTGGATTGGCTGGTCGCCAACCAGCAAGGTGACCGCGACCACGTCGGCATCTATGGCGGCAGTTATGGTGGTTACATGACCTTCGTCGCGCTGTTCAAGGCACCGGGTGTATTCAAGGCCGGCGCGGCGCTGCGCCCGGTCAGCGACTGGTCGCAGTACAACCACGAATACACGTCCAACATACTCAACACGCCGGAACTCGACCCCGAGGCCTACCAGCGTTCGTCGCCATTGGAATATGCCAACGGCCTGCAGGACAACCTGCTGATCGCGCACGGCATGATCGACGACAACGTGTTCTTCAAGGATTCGGTGATGATGACCCAGAAGCTCATCGAGCTGCGCAAGGACAAGTGGGAACTCGCGCCGTATCCGCTGGAACGCCACGGATTCACCCATCCCGACAGCTGGTACGACGAATACCGCAGGATCGATGAATTGTTCCAGCGGACGTTGAAGTAAGCCCCGCGCGGACGACTGCCCATGCTTCGCCTCACTGACCTCAAATTGCCGCTGGACCATGACGACGCTGCGCTCGCCACCGCGATCATCGCCCGGCTTGGCATCACGCCGGATGAGCTGACCAACTACGCTGTCGCCAAGCGCAGCTACGACGCGCGCAAGCGCACCGCGATCGTGCTGATCTATTCGGTGGACGTGGAAACGCCGCGCGAGGCGGAGCTGCTGCACAGGCTGCAGGGCGATGCGGCCGTCTCCGCGGCAGTCGACACCCCGGTCGCCGGCACCGGACCCGCTCCGGCAGT
>JBKJOY010000330.1:0-3528 GCA_046595415.1 Thermomonas sp. | reverse complement strand
ACAACGTGGTCGGCATGGATGGCCGCTGGCAGCAGGGCGCGCATACTGCGACCGCGCAATTCCTGCGGAGCGATTCCCAATACCCCAGCCAGATCGTCAATGCCTACAGCGGCGAACTGGGCACCGACGCCACCCCAACCGGCAATGCCTGGCGCGCGGCTTACGGCTTCAGCAACCGCAACTGGAACCTCAATCTGCAGCACATCGACATCGATCCCGGATTTCGCGCCGATTTGGGATTCATTGGCCAGGTTGGCTACGACAAATCGGTGCTCGGCGGCGGCTACACGTGGTATCGGGACGGCAAATCCTGGAACAAGGTCAATTTCTACAGCGACTGGGACATCACCCACCGCTTCGATGGTCAGCTGCTTGAGCGCGAGCTGGAAGCACGCGTGAACGTGCAGGGGCCGAAATCCAGCAATTTCAGTGTTGCGCCGCTGACCCGCGTGCGCTTCTGGAATGGCGCGATGTTCCGCGAGCACAACCTGCATCTTGACGGCAATTTCCGTCCCACCGCCACGTTGCAGCTGGGCACCTACATGAACTTTGGCCAGCAGCTCGACTTGCGTGCCTCACGCACCGGACACCGCGCGATGATCGGTCACTTCGGCAGTATTGATATTGGGCGCGGCATCGCCTTCGAATGGGACATCAGCAAGCAACGGCTCACTCGCGACGGCGGTGTCGCCTTCGAGGCCAGCATCGCCGACCTGCGCACGAGCTGGCAGCTCGACGCCCGTCAGCGTGTGCGCCTGACCTTGCAAGGCAGCGAGGTGAAACGGGACCAGGCCCTGTACACGACCCCGGTCAACGCAATCGCGCGGGACTGGGCTGCCCAGGCGGTCTATTCGTACAAGGTCAATCCACGCACCGCGGTCTATGCCGGCGCGTCCTATGGCGCCTTCATGGACGATGACAACCGCGAGCTGTTCGGCAACACGCGCAACGTGTTCATCAAGCTCAGTTACGGCTGGCAGCCGTAACAAAAGCAAAAATGGGGTCAGAGTGAATTTCCTGCCGACGAATTCGTCTCGTTCCGGCAACGTGATCAGGAAACTTCACTCTGACCCCATTTTTCGCAAAAGCGAAAGGCCACTCTGACCCCACTTTTGCTTTTCACACGGCTAAATCACGCCACGCTTCTTCTCAAGCATCAGGTAGCCGACGCCCACTACCGCGCCAATCACCAGCGCCACGAGCCAGGTGAATGGACTGAGCCACTTCACCAGTCCCGCCACGATCAATCCCAGCACCACGAACTGCGAGTAGCGCCACCGGCTCTCGCGGAAACTGCGCAACGGCTTGCCACCAGTGTTCATCGTCATCAGACCTTGTAGCCAGTGTGGATGGCAACGATGCCGGCGCTGAGGTTCTTGTAGGCGCAGCGCGCGAAACCGGCGGTTTCCATCATCGTTTTCAGCGCGGCCTGCGGTGGATGCTGGCGGATGGATTCGGCCAGGTACTGATAGCTGTCGCTGTCGCCGGCGAAGAGTTTGCCCAAGGCCGGTAACACCTTGAACGAATGGAAGTCGTAGATCGGCTTGAACCAATCGGCCTTGACTTCGGAAAACTCCAGCCCGCGTGCTTGCCCGCCGACCTTCAGCACGCGATGCATCTCGCGCAGGCCGGCATCCTTGTCGGTGACATTGCGCAGGCCGAAGGCAATCGTGACCAGGTCGAAGCTGGCATCGGGAAATGGCAACGCCTCGGCATTGCATTGCACGTATTCGAAGCCGCGCACATTGCCGCGATCGGTCATGCGGTCGCGGCCAACCCGCAGCATGTCGCCATTGATGTCGCCCAAGACCAGTTCGCCCGCGTCGCCGACGCGATCCCGCAGCAAGGCTGCGATATCACCGGTGCCGCCGGCCAGATCCAGCACGCGATCGCCCTTGCGCACCTGCGAGGTCGCGACAAAATATCGCTTCCAGACGCGGTGGATGCCCAGGCTCATGGCATCGTTCATCAGGTCATACTTGGCCGCCACCGAGGAAAAGACCTCGCCGACGAGCTTCTGTTTGTCCGCGGTCGGCACTTCGCGGTAGCCGAAATGGGTCGTGCCAGCCGGATCGTCGTTGGGTGCGCTCATAACGGGATTATCGCATCGCCAAGGCCGCTGCTGGCCGCAACGGGCGCCAGCCCACATTCGAAGCAGGATGCACATGCCAGCCCGCCAGATCCAGCTCACCCTGCGCATCGATGGCGCGCCACTGCCGGTCAGCGCGCCGCAACCGCCGCAACGCGGGCGGCTGGACCAACTGCTGCCGGCCCTGCATGCCATCGACAACGCCGCGATCGGCCATGCCGTGCGCAAGTCGGACGCGAAGGGCCACACCGTGTCGTGCGCCAAGGGCTGCTCGGCCTGCTGCCGCGCGCAGCCGGTACCGGTGACACCGCCAGAGGCATTCGCGTTGCTGCAACTGGTGCAAGCGCTGCCATCGATGCGGCGCGCGGAAGTGGAATCGCGTTTCGATGATCGCGTGCAACGCCTTGCCGATGCCGGGCTGATGGATCCCTTCCTCGAACGCGACCCAGCCATGACACCCGTTGATGCCCGCGCGTTTGCGATGGCCTACTTCGACCTGGGCCTGGTGTGCCCCTTCCTGGAAGACGATGCCTGCAGCATCCACCCCCAGCGGCCATTCGTGTGCCGGCAATACCTGGTGACCTCGGATCCGGCGCTGTGTGCGGATCCCTTCACACAGGCTGTCGATGTCATCCCGATGCCACTGCATGCCGCCAGCGCCATGCTGTCGGTCACCCAGACAGCCCTTGGCGATGAGCAGCACACCGTGCCGCTGACCCTGGCGCTGGAATACGCCCGTCGTCATCGCGATGCATTGTCACGCCAGTTCGATGCCGAACCACTGTTGCGCGGGTGGCTGCAGGCCCTCGCGAAGACGGATCCGGTCCCTGGAGCCTGAGCGGAAACCGGCTTAGAGGATATACCGGCTCAAATCCGGATCCTGCGCCAATTCGCCCAACTGCGCATCGACATACGCGCGGTCAATGACGACCGTGCCGCCCTTGTCAGGTGCGTCGAAACTCAACGATTCCAGCAGGCGCTCCAGCACGGTATGCAAACGCCGCGCACCGATATTCTCCTGCCGTTCGTTGACGTGCGCCGCGATCTCGGCAATTCGCTGGACCGCATCAGGCTCGAACGACAGGGTGACGCCTTCGGTCTGCATCAGTTCCACGTATTGGGTGGTCAGCGCGGCCTTGGGTTCGGTGAGGATGCGGACGAATTCGTCCTTGCCCAGTGCAGACAGTTCCACCCGGATCGGGAAGCGGCCCTGCATTTCCGGGATCAGGTCGGATGGCTTGGCCATGTGGAACGCACCCGACGCAATGAACAAAATATGGTCGGTGCGTACCGCGCCATATTTGGTGCTCACGGTGCTGCCCTCGACTAACGGCAGCAGGTCGCGCTGCACGCCTTCTCGGCTGACGTCGGCGCCCATGCCCTCGCTGCGCGACCTGCTGCCGTTAGTCGAGGGCAGCACCGTGAGCACCAAATATGGC
>JBKJOY010000068.1:0-8683 GCA_046595415.1 Thermomonas sp. | reverse complement strand
GGTTTGCCGCAGGTGCGCGAAGTACTTGCCGAGGCCCAACGCCGGTTTGATGACGGACGTCGAACCGTGCTCTTCGTCGATGAGGTCCATCGCTTCAACAAAGTGCAGCAGGATGCGTTCTTGCCTCACATCGAACGGGGCAGCATTATTTTCGTCGGCGCCACCACCGAGAATCCTTCCTTCGAGTTGAACTCGGCACTGTTGTCACGTTGCCGGGTGCATGTGCTGGAAGCGGTCTCCGCCGAAGATATCGTCAGCGCGCTCCAGCAAGCCTTGCAGGATGCCGAACGCGGCTTGGGTGGGCGCGGCATCGTCATCGACGATGGCCTGCTGGGCCAGATTGCCCACGCCGCCGATGGTGATGTGCGGCGCGCGCTGACCTTGTTGGAGATCGCCGCGGAACTGGCGGGCGAGGGCGGTGAAATCGGCGAAACCACCCTGCAGCAGGTGCTGGCGGATCGCACGCGCCGATTCGACAAAGGTGGGGATCAGTTTTACGACCAGATCTCCGCGCTGCACAAATGCGTGCGCAGCTCCAATCCAGATGCAGCCATTTACTGGTTGGCGCGCATGCTGGATGGCGGCGCCGATCCCGCGTATCTAGCCCGGCGCCTGACAAGGATGGCAGTGGAAGACATCGGTCTGGCCGATCCGCGCGCGTTGCAGATGGCCGTGGACGCGTGGGACAGCTACGACCGGTTGGGCTCGCCCGAAGGCGAATTGGCGCTGGCCCAACTCACCATTTACCTGGCCAGCACCGCTAAATCCAACGCCGCCTATGCGGCGTGGAATGCGGCGCGCAAGGATGTAGTTGCGTATGGCACGCAGGACGTGCCGCTGCATTTCCGTAACGCGCCCACCAAGTTGATGAAGTCGCTGGGGCATGGCAAGGATTACCAATACGACCACGACGTCGAGGGCGGTATTGCGCTTGAGCAGACAGGCTTTCCGGATGCAATGGGCGAGCGTGTGTACTACCAGCCTGTTGAACGCGGACTGGAGATCAAGCTCAAGGAAAAGCTCGATCAAGTGCGCAGCGCACGCACTCGCGCCAAGCGAGGTCCGGCCGCATAATCACGCCACCTGGCAAACAATCGGGAGATGGCATCCTCCTGGAACCGCCGCAGCCTTCATGATTGCGGCTGATGATGCCTACCGGATTCCCTCAATCGGGCGGTAGGTTGTTGTCCTCCTGTCCTGGCCAGCACTTCGCAGGAGACACGCGTGCTGTATTCGATCCTTGCCGTTGGAAGCGGTGCCGCCATTGGCGCATGGATGCGTTGGGGACTCGGTCTCTGGCTCAATCCGCAGCACGCGATCCTGTCGTTTGGAACCATCGCCGCAAACCTGGTCGGCGGCTACGGTATTGGCTTGGCGCTGGCCTGGTTCGCCAACGCACCCGGACTGTCGCCCGAATGGCGGCTGTTCGTGATCACCGGACTGCTCGGCGGCCTGACCACGTTTTCGACGTTCTCGGCCGAAACCGTGCAACTGCTGCTGCGCCAGCAATACGGCTGGGCGGGCATTACCGTTGTGGTCCATGTGTTGGGCTCATTCTCGATGACGGTCCTTGGGCTCTACACGCTGCGTGTGCTGCGCGTGGCTCCCTGATGATTGCTACGACCCGCTATTAACCCCAGCGGGTCTAACATTCCCAGAACCCAGTCCGGAAAGGAAATCCGTTGCCCTCCGTCTCCGATGCATTCGTGTTCTTCGGCGCCACAGGCGACCTTGCCTACAAGAAGATTTTTCCTGCATTGCAGGCATTGGTTGCGCGGGGGCGATTGGACATGCCCATCATCGGTGTGGCCCACGCGGGCTGGTCACTTGAGCAACTCCGGGAACGTGCGCGTGACAGTCTCGAGCACAACGGCGGCGTCGACGACACTGCATTTGCAAAGCTGTCTGCGCAGATGCGCTATGTCGAGGGCGACTACACCGATCCGGCAACGTTCACCCAGCTGCGCAAGGAACTAGGCGATGCCGCGCATCCGCTGCATTACCTTGCGATCCCACCCAACCTCTTCGGTACCGTGATCCAGGCCTTGCACGACAGTGGGTGTGCCAAGGGCGCGAGGGTCGTCGTCGAGAAGCCCTTCGGGCGCGACCTCGCTTCGGCACGCAAGCTCAACGGCATCCTGCAAAAGGTGTTTCCTGAGTCATCGATTTTCCGTATCGACCATTTCCTCGGCAAGGAAGCGGTACAGAACCTGCTGTATTTCCGCTTCGCCAACGCATTTCTCGAACCGATCTGGAATCGTAATCACATCGACAATGTGCAGATCACCATGGCCGAAGACTTCGGCGTGCAGGGTCGCGGTGGTTTCTATGAGGGTGTCGGGGCCATGCGCGATGTGGTCCAGAACCACCTGCTGCAGGTGGTTGCGCTGTTGGCGATGGATGCGCCCATCGGCAGCGATCCAGCCTCGATCCAGATGGAAAAGCTGCGCCTGTTTCGCGCGATGCGACCGCTGCGTCCAGACGAACTTGTACGCGGCCAGTTCCGTGGTTATCGCGATGAAACCGGTGTGGCAAAGGATTCAGACGTCGAGACGTTTGCGGCGCTGCGCCTGCATATCGATACCTGGCGTTGGGCAGGCGTTCCGTTCTACATCCGCACCGGAAAGTGCCTGCCGATCACCTCCACCCAAGTCGTCGTCGACCTCAAGGTCCCACCACTGTCGATCTTCGACGAGATCCCGCCGGCGCATTCAAACTACTTCCGCTTCCGTCTCAGCCCTGAAGTGGTGATTTCCGCCGGCGTGCGCGTCAAGCGCGCAGGCGACAAGATGGCGGGGGACGATGTGGAGTTGACCGCTCGCCACCAACACATCGCCGAGAAGTCGCCGTATGAGCGCCTGCTGGGTGACGCCCTCCGCGGCGAAGCCGGGCTGTTCATCAGTGACGAAGCAGTGGAAGCGGCGTGGCGCGTCGTGGATCCGATCCTGAGCGACCATTCCGCCGCCGAGATCTACGAATGCGGCACCTGGGGCCCGCAGTCCGCGCAATCGATCATTACCGGGGACGCCAACTGGCATGATCCGCAGCCCGAAGCGAGTGCGCCGTGCTGAACCCTGACCCGACTAGCGAGATCGTGTTTCTGCTGGATGTCGACAACACCTTGTTAGACAACGACCGGTTCAAGTCCGACCTCGACGCACGCCTGCTGCGTGATTTCGACGAGGTCGGACGCGCGCGCTATTGGGCGTTCTACGAAAGCGAGCGCATCCGTCTGGGGTATGCGGACTATCTGGCAGCTTTGCAGTCCTTTCGGGAAGGACTGGATGATGACCCTGACCTGCTGCAGATGTCCGCTTTCATGCTCGACTACCCGTTTGCGGAGCGCTTCTATCCCGGCGCGCTGGACACCATCGTGCACCTGCGCACGCTTGGCACGCCGGTCATACTCTCCGATGGCGACATCGTGTTCCAGCCGCGCAAAGTGCAGCGTTCCGGCATATGGAACGCGGTGCAGGGCAGGGTCCTGATCTACCTGCACAAACAGCACATGCTGGATGCCGTACAGCGGCGTTTTCCCGCCAAGCACTACGTGATGGTGGACGACAAGCCCGCGCTGTTGGCTGCGATGAAAGCGGTCATGGGCGCACGCCTCACCACCGTATTCGTGCGCCAGGGCCACTACGCAAGCGACAGCGAAAACAAGGACATCAGCCCAGCCCCCGACATGGTGATCGATCACATCGGTGCGCTCGCCAACGTCGATCGCCAAACATTCGATCTCCGGGGATAACCCGCAGGCCCACACTGCATGCCGCCGCATCAGGCCGCCATATGAGGAACTCCCATGAACCAGTTGCAAGCATTGCGCGACATCGGCCAGAGCCTCTGGCTCGACAACATCACCCGCGAGATCCTAGACAACGGCACGCTCCAGCGCTACATCGATGATTTTTCGGTCACTGGCTTGACTTCAAACCCGACGATCTTCGACGAAGCCATCGGCAACAGCGATGCCTACGATGCAGGCATTCGAGAAAAAGCCGGCGCAGGCAAACAGGGTGAGGAACTCTTCGTCGAACTGGCGCTGGAAGACTTGCGACGAGCGGCGGATCTGTTCCGCCCCGTATTCGACGCGACCCATGGTGTCGACGGCTGGGTGTCGATGGAATTGTCACCGCTGCTGGCCGCCGATACTGCGGGCAGCATCGAGGCGGCGACGCGCATCCATGTACAGGGTGATCGCGCCAACCTGTTCGTCAAGATTCCGGGGACACCGGAAGGCGTCAAGGCGATCGAGGAATCGATCTTCAATGGCGTGCCGATCAACGTGACCCTGCTGTTTTCAACCGCGCAATACATGGCAGCGGCCGAGGCGTACCTGCGTGGCATCGAACGACGCATCGAGGCGGGGCTCAGCCCCGTGGTGGGCTCGGTGGCATCGCTGTTCGTCAGCCGTTGGGACAAGACCAGTGCAGATCAACTGCCAACTGAACTGCACAACCAACTCGGGATCGCCGTGGCGCAGCGGACCTATCATGCTTATCGCGGGTTGTTGCAATCGGCGCGCTGGCAAAAGCTCGCTGTAGCCGGCGCACAACCGCAGCGATTGCTGTGGGCAAGTACCGGCGCCAAGGATCCGAACGCGTCCGACACCTTGTATGTCGAAGCGCTTGCTGCACCCGACACCATCGACACCATCCCCGAAAAAACGCTGCACGCCTTTGCCGACCACGGCAAGGCGGGCAGGCCAATGGCTGAGGACGGAGGTGATGCCGAAGCCAACTTGCAGGCGCTGGCCAAGGCCGGCATCGACATCGATGCGTTGGCAACGAGGCTGCAGGAAGAAGGCGCCGCATCGTTCGTGAAATCCTGGCAGCAACTGCTGCAGCGCATCGCCGACAAGACAAAAGCCTTGTCCGCCGCTTCCCACTAGGCCACAGGCGATCATGGACACTTCTGCAAGCAAGGCGGCCACACCCGCGTTGACCCAACGCCCGCAATGGCAGGCGCTCATGCAACACGCAGAGGCACACGCCAACGACCACCTTCGCGACTTGTTCGCAAGCGATAGGGCACGCGGCGACCACATGAACCTGGAAGCGGCGGGTCTTTATCTCGACTATTCCAAGCAACGTGTCAACGATGAGACATTGCGCCTGCTGCAGGAACTCGCCGAAGCATGTGACCTGCGCGGGCGGATCGCGGCCATGTTCCGCGGCGACCACATCAACCGTACCGAAGACCGCGCGGTGCTGCATGTCGCACTGCGTGCACCCGCGGGTGCGCGGGTAGAGGTCGATGGCATCGATGTAGTGGCGCAGGTGCAAGACGTGCTTGGGCGCATGTCGGTGTTTGCTAGCCGGCTGCGCAACGGCGAGTGGACGGGGCACAACGGCAAACGCATGCGCAACGTCGTCAGCATCGGTATTGGTGGTTCCGACCTGGGGCCGGTGATGGCCTATGAAGCATTGCGCGACTACAGCCAGCGCGATTTGACTTTCCGTTTTGTGTCCAATGTCGATCCCACGGATCTCGTTGAGGCCGTTCGCGATCTCGATCCTGCCGAAACGCTGTTCATCGTCTGCTCCAAGACATTCACCACGCTTGAAACCCTGACCAATGCGCATGTGGCGCGTGCGTGGTGCCTGCAAGCTCTAGGCGATGAATCCGCGATCGCCAAGCACTTTGTCGCAGTATCGACCAATGCTGACGGCGTAAAAGCGTTCGGCATCGATACCGCCAACATGTTCAGCTTCTGGGATTGGGTAGGTGGCCGTTATTCCATGGATTCGGCGATTGGCTTGTCGACCATGATTGCAGTCGGCCCCGACAATTTTGGGGAAATGCTGGCCGGTTTCCACGCGATGGATGTGCACTTCCGCGACACCCCACTGGCCGGGAATTTGCCTGCTTTGATGGGCTTGCTGGCGTTGTGGAACAACAACTTCCTCGGCGCCGGGACGGTCGCGGTGCTGCCGTATGCGCAATACCTGAAGCGCTTTCCCGCTTACCTGCAGCAGCTGACGATGGAGAGCAATGGCAAGTCGGTCACGCTCGACGGCCCGCGCGTGGACTACCAGACCAGTCCGGTGTACTGGGGCGAACCTGGCACCAACGGCCAGCATTCGTTCTACCAGTTGCTCCACCAGGGCACCCGATTGGTTCCTTGCGATTTCATCGGGTTCTGCCAGCCGTTGAATCCCATGCACGATCAGCATGACCTGCTGATGGCCAACCTGTTCGCGCAAAGTGAGGCATTGGCGTTTGGCAAGACGGCAGGGGAACTGAGGGCGGAGAACGTGGCCGAGGTATTGGTTCCGCATCGCACGTTCGAAGGCAATCGCCCCAGCAATACGATCCTGGCTGAACGGCTCACCCCGCACAGCCTCGGCGCACTGGTGGCGCTGTACGAGCACAGCGTATTCGTGCAGGGCGTGATCTGGAACATCGACTCGTTTGACCAATGGGGCGTGGAGCTGGGCAAGGTCCTGGCGACGCGCACCGCGGAGGAACTTGGCAGCAGCACACCCCCTGAGCTGCAGCACGACAGCTCGACCAATGCGCTCATCCGTCGTTACCTCTCGCAACGCATGCTCGCAGACGGAGAGTCACGCTGATGGCGACCAACATCAGCCCGCTCGCTGGCAAGCCTGCGCAAGCTGCACAACTGGTCGATGTCGACAAGCTCATCGCCGCCTATTTCGACATCAAGCCTGACCCATCGGTTGCCGCGCAACGCGTCGCATTCGGCACCTCAGGGCATCGCGGTTGCTCGTTCGACGGCAGCTTCAACGAAGACCACGTGTTGGCAATCACCCAGGCGATCTGCCTGTACCGGCGCAAGCAGGGCATCGATGGGCCGCTGTTCCTCGGCATCGATACCCACGCGCTTTCCAAGCCCGCGCGTGACAGCGCCATGGAAGTGCTGGCGGCGAACGGTGTCGAAGTTCGCATCGCGCAAGGCAACGAGTTCACGCCAACCCCCGCGATCTCGCACGCGATCCTGGTGCACAACCGTGATCGTGTGGCCGGGCTTGGCGACGGCATCGTGATCACGCCTTCGCACAATCCTCCCGATAACGGTGGCTTCAAATACAACCCGACCAATGGCGGTCCGGCCGACACCGACATCACCCACTGGATCCAGGCACAGGCCAATGCGTTGCTCGAAAACGGGTTGAAGGAGGTGAAACGTGTTCCGTTGCCGCAAGCGCTCAAGGCTGCGACCACGCACGCGCACGACTACCTCGGCGCGTACGTCGCCGACCTCGATCACGTACTCGATTTCGATCTCATCCGAGCCTCCGGCATCCGCATGGGGGTGGATCCGCTTGGCGGTGCTGGCGTGCATTACTGGGCGCGCATCGCCGAGCACTACCGTATCGATCTCGAAGTGGTGAGCGAACAGGTCGACCCGACCTTTGCGTTCATGTCGCTGGACTGGGATGGCCGCATTCGCATGGATCCGTCATCGTCGTACGCCATGCAACGACTGATTGGCCTGAAGGATCGTTATGACATCGCTTTTGCCTGCGACACCGACCATGATCGCCACGGCTTGGTCACGCCAACGGCTGGCCTGCTGCCGCCCAATCACTATCTGGCAGTGATGATCGATGACCTGTTCCAGCATCGGCCGCAGTGGAATCCTCAAGCAGCAGTCGGCAAGACCGTGGTCAGTAGCAGCATGATCGACCGCGTCGCGGCGCGGCTGGGGCGCACGTTGTTCGAGACGCCGGTAGGCTTCAAGTGGTTCGCTGCTGGCTTGTTCGACGGATCACTCGGCGTGGGCTGCGAGGAAAGCGCTGGCGCCAGTTTCCTGCGCCGCAACGGCAAGGTGTGGACGACAGACAAGGATGGGATCGTGCCGGCACTGATGTCGGCTGAAATCACCGCGCGTGGTGGCAAGGACCCCGGCCAACGCTACGACGATTTGTGCCGCGAATTCGGCACAGTGTTCGCCGACCGTGTCGAGGCACCTGCCACGGCGCAACAGAAATCCGCGCTGTCGAAACTCGCGCCGTCGCAGGTGCAAGCTGAGACGCTCGCCAACGCGAAAATCCTGCAGGTACTCGACAAGGCGCCCGGCAACGGGGCCGCCATCGGTGGCATCAAGGTGGTAGCGGAAACTGGCTGGTTTGCCGCACGCCCGTCGGGCACCGAGGACATCTACAAGATCTACGCAGAAAGCTTCGACAGCCAAGCGCACCTGCAGGCAATCCTCGAGCAGGCGCAGGGCATCGTCGATGCCGCCCTGGCGAACGCTTGAGGCTTGCCCCACTCGATTCCAGCGCATGAACTGCAGTGCAGCCTCGAGGGCCGCTTGCCTCAAGGCTGGGATGCTGATGTCCCCGTGTTTCCTGCCGATGCCAAGGGTCTTGCGACGCGCGAGGCCGGCGGCAAGGTCTTGAGCGCGATTGCGCCTAGATTGCCGGCGCTGACGGGCGGTTCTGCGGACCTGGATCCGTCCACGTACACGGCGGTGAAGGGCCTGGGGGATTTCGATCCAAGCGCAGCGCCGGGCGATAACCAGCAAGGCTCAACCGGAGGCGGCTGGAGCTACAGTGGTCGCAACCTGCATTTCGGCGTGCGCGAACATGCGATGGGCGCGATCTGCAATGGCATGGCCGCACATGGCGGCACCATTCCCTACGACCCAACCTTCCTGATCTTCTCCGACTACATGCGTCCGCCGATACGGCTGGCCGCGCTGATGAAATTG
>JBKJOY010000032.1:0-9604 GCA_046595415.1 Thermomonas sp. | reverse complement strand
CCAGTCCAGGTTGAACACGAATCGCAGCACCGCGCGCGCGGTGTAGGCCTCGCCCAGGGAAGGATCGCTCGCGACGGCTTGCTCCGCGATCTGGCTGGCGCGTTCGCGGCCGGCCAGCATCGCGGAATCGGATTCGGTGTGGTCCGCCGCATAGGCTTCGGCCAAGGCCAGCCCGGCGAGTGCGGCGGCGTAATCGGGCTCCAACAACACCGCCTGCCCGAATGCGTGCACTGCGCGCCGGAACCCATCTTCGGTCGCGCGGTTGAGCAACTGGCGCCCGAGCAGGAAGTGGTTGTAGGCCTCCGGGCTGGGCACGTGGTGACTTGCGGTGGTGGGCTGCTGCGCTGGCAGTAGCCTCAGTTTGAGCGCCGCGACGACGGCGGCGGCGATCTCATCCTGCACCGCGAAAATATCAGTCAGTTCGCGTTCGTAGGTTTGCGACCACAGATGGTAGCCATCGCGCACCTTGACCAGTTGTGCGGTGATGCGTATGCGCTTGCCGGATTTGCGCACGCTGCCTTCCAGCACGGTGGCGACATTGAGCGCACGGCCGATCTCGACGATGGTCGTCGGCTTGTCCTTGAACGAAAACGACGAGGTGCGTCCCGCGACATGCAGCCCCGGCACCTGCGCCAGCAAATTGAGCAACTCCTCCGACAGGCCATCGGAAAAATAGTCCTGCTCCCTGTCCGAGCTCATGTTGACCAGCGGCAGCACCGCGATCGATGCGTCCGCCGGAGCAGTTAGCCCCGAGCGGCTTGCTTCGCTGTTGATAGTGCCGGTACTGGTTGCGAGCGACTGATCAGAGTGCGCCTCGGACTCGCGCGCCAAGCCGGCGCTGGTCCACGCGTAGCTCCACGAGAACAGCAAGGCGAGCGGGAAGCCCAGCACCGCCATCAGCACCAGCAAGCGCATTACCCAGTTGGGGATGTCGAAGGTCGGGATCAACAAGGATGCAACCTGCAGCAGTAGCCACGACAGCGCGCAATAAGCAACCGCCATGCGGACGACCTTGCGGCGCTTGAGTTCCGCCCAACTTGCCCGCATCGATCCTGCCCCCGGCGCGAAGCGCGCCACCATGCTGCACCGATGGTAGCCGATGCACTGGCGACGGCATGTTTGAAGGCAGCCCGTCAGCGCGACACAATGCGGTTTTCCAACAAGCGAACATTGCCATGCCCATCGTCCGCATGACCGACCTCGACCTGACTGGCAAGCGCGTGCTGATCCGCTCGGACCTCAACGTGCCCATCAAGGACGGCAGGATCACCTCGGAGCAGCGCATTCTCGCCTCGGTGCCGACGATCGATCTGGCGCTCGAGAAGGGCGCGGCGGTGATGGTGACATCGCATCTCGGCCGTCCGCAGGAAGGCGTGTGGAGCGAGGCGGATTCGCTCGCGCCGATCGCCCGGCGGCTGTCCGAGGTCTGGGGTTTCGAGGTGCCGCTGGTGCGCGATTGGGTGGATGGCGTTGATGTCAAGCCCGGCCAGATCGTGCTGCTCGAGAACTGCCGCATGAACATCGGCGAAGGCGAGGACGACGAAGCGCTGGCGAAGAAGTATGCCGCGCTGTGCGATGTGTTCGTGATGGATGCATTCGGCACCGCGCACCGCGCGCAGGCATCCACGCATGGTGTGATCAAATTCGCCAAGCAGGCCGCTGGCGGTCCACTGCTCATGGCGGAGCTCGACGCGCTGGCGAACGCGCTTGAGCACCCGGCGCGGCCGCTGCTGGCGATTGTTGGAGGCAGCAAGGTCAGCACCAAGCTGGAGTTGCTGGCTTCCCTGGTGAACAAGGTGGACCAGCTGATCGTGGGCGGCGGGATCGCCAATACCTTCATTGCGGCGATGGGATATCCGGTTGGCAAGTCCCTTTACGAGCCGGACCTGGTCGGAACCGCAAAGAAAATCCTGGCCGATGCGCTTGCGCGCGGCACGAATGTTCCATTGCCAACCGACGTGGTGGTGGCCACCGACTTCAGGGCAGATGCGCCGGCGACCGTGAAGCGCATCGACGAGGTGGGCCCGGATGACATGATCATGGATATCGGCCCGAACACTGCGGCCGACTATGCCGCGCATGTCGGCAATGCAGGGACGGTGGTGTGGAACGGGCCGGTCGGTGTGTTCGAGTTCGATGCCTTTGGAATGGGAACGGAAACTCTGGCGCAGGCGATCAAGGCATCTTCCGCGTTCTCCATCGCCGGTGGTGGCGATACCCTCGCGGCGGTGGAAAAATACGGGATTGCCGATGAGGTGTCCTACATTTCCACTGGTGGTGGCGCGTTCCTGGAATTCCTGGAAGGCAAGGAACTGCCTGCCGTCACTGCGCTGCGGGCAGCAGGACGGTGATAACGTAGGCCGTGAAAGCGAAAGCATCGGAGAGAGTTGAATGCAACGGATTGCAGTGATGCTGGCATTGTTGCTGGCTGTAGCAGCGACACATGCCGAGGACTTCAAGAGCGGCGGCGTGAGCTTCAGTACCGGGCCGGTTCCTGCCTTCGTCGATGATCGTGACCCGGAGGTGCAATGGCCCGCTGATGCGCCTGGTGCAAAGGATGAGCAATGGCGCTTCTGGCGCTACGACCGCCAGGTCGATCATCGCGGTAGCAAGATGCTCGTCTATACGGATTACATCTACGAGCCGCGTTCGCAGGGGAACATGGCGGATGCGGGACGATTCGAGATTCCGTTTAATCCGGACTACCAGCACCTGACCTTGCAGCGGGTCGAACTGCGGCGGAATGGCAAATGGCAGCCGCGCCTCAAGCCAGGCGAAATCACAATTGCCAGACGCGAACGGCAGTTCGAGCAGGACATTTCAGACGGGCAGGTTGCCGCGCTGATCGTTATCGAGGACGTGCGTCCCGAAGACGTGGTGCGTATCAGCTACACGGTGAGCGGGAGCAATCCGATCCTCACCGGGGAGTTGTCCGATCAAACCACGCTGGGTCTCGCGCATCCCATCCTGGAAATGCGCTTGCGCGCCCTGTATGCGCCGGGCACTGCGATCACGGTATCTCGCGAGAATGGTGCTGCGGCGCCGACGATTTCAAACGTGCCCGATGCCACCATCGTCGAGGCAAAGGCTGCACGCGTGGCACGGATCCTCAACGAGGGTGATTACCCCGTCTGGTACCAACCCTATCCACAGGTGCAATTCGCGCCCAAGCGATCATGGGGTGATGTAGTGCAGTGGGCGCTGCCGTTGTATCCCGACCAGGCTGGGCAAGCGTTACCGGAAGATTTGGAGCTCCGGCTAGCTGAATGGGCGAAACTTCCAGAGCCGCAGGCACGCCTGCAAGCTGCCTTGCGTAGCGTGCAGGACGACATCCGCTACTTCGGCGTGGAGACCGGAACCAGTTCGCATCGCCCACGTCCTCCAGCACTGGTCTGGTCTAAACGATATGGCGATTGCAAGGACAAAAGCTGGCTGCTGGTGACCTTGCTGAAGCGCCTCGGGATTCAGGCAGCACCTGCATTGGTCGATACCGAACGGGGCCGTGCAATCCTGGGGTTTGCCCCGTCCGCGGACATCTTCAATCATGTGATCGTGCGCGCGGTGATTGCCGGCAAACCCGTCTTCGTCGATCCAACGATGCGCCTGCAGGGCGGCACGCCTGATCGCGGCGACCTGTCCAGCTATGGCTATGTGCTCCCTGTGGTCGCGGGGCAACGTGCCTTGGTTGAAGTTCCGGCGCCGGTCGGTGCAGTGGCTGGTATCCAGACCAGCGAGCACTACAAGGCCGATAGTGATGGCGAGGCGATGCGTCTGGAGGTCAGCACCGAGTACACCGCGGCTAGTGCAGACCAGGTCAGGCGCTCGCTCGATGAAGAACGCCTCGAGGATCGCGCCAGGCGCTATTCCGAGTATTACGGCAAGCGGTTCGGCGTGATCGAGTCACTGCACCCACCGGCCATTGAGGACGACCGGGCTCGCAACGTCATCCGCATCACCGAAGCGTACAGACTTGCCAATCCCTGGCAGCAAGAAGGTGATATCCGTGGCCTGGACGTGCAAGCGGAATCGTTGTCGGCGGTGGCGGCATTACCGGAGCGCAGCGAACGCCTAGGACCGCTGTATGTCGCGCGCCCGGGGCGATACGTGCAGGACATCAGCATCGAAGCCCCGAAGGGGTGGGTCGCACGTTTCGGCCGCGAGAACGAACATGCGAGCTCGTCGGCGTTCAAGTACGACAGTACGCTGGAAGTTTCCGGTAACGGAGCGCAGCTGCACCAGGAAATGGACGTCAGTGAGCGCGAACTGTCGCTGGCCCAGGTGACGGAACACATCACGGCGTTGCGCAAGGTCAGGGATGGTCTGCAGTCGCGACTGCGCTACCGGGCTCCGGCCAGTGCCGAAGCCGCAGGCCGCGAGGCTCGCCTGCGCTCCCTGCTTCAAAACGCGATGGAAGGAAAATAATGCGTATCTGGTGCCACTCTGTGTTCATTGCCGCTGCCCTCGCCTGCGCGCAGGCAAGCGCGCAAGCAGCTTCTCAGCTCGATGTCGCGGTCCAGTGGGAAGCCTTCCTCGCCAAGGGCACGCCGGGTGACGTCAGCGCGGCGGTGGATGCCATCGATGCAGTTGGTTACGCCTTGACCAGCGTGGATGCAGACAAATGCAGAGCCGGCCATGCCAGCCTAGAGCGAGCCCAACGGCAGATACCCGTATCCATCGCGGTGCAGCGCGCAGCGCTGTTGTGTGCAGAGGCGACTGGCGACAATGCCGCAGCCGAACGCGCCACCAGCGCCATCGCGGCATTGGCCAGCCATGCCTTCCATGAGGCCGACCGTGGCGCGTGGCCGAGGCCGGTCCGCATCGTATTGCTTGCGGACGCGTACGCGCTGCTGGCGACAGCAGGACTTGAATATCGCTACGAGTTCTACACGCAACTGCATGCCGCGCCGTATTTCCCCTTGTATATCGCTGCGGCCAACCCCGAGACCGGTGTCGAGAAGCTCGTGCAGTTCGACTTCATCGATTCATTGCAGGCGGTGGACCGCAAGGACCCTGCCTACGGAACGCCGCGGCTGAGGATGAACTATGTCGATTCCGTCGTTGACAGTGCCGCCAAGCGCGGAGAGATCGCGGCGATCGATCTGAAGGCCATCGCGGTGGCATCGGAAAAAGACAGCGCAGAAGAGAAGGTAGCGGCGGTCAGGCAAGCGACCCTGGATGGCGGCCTGAACTCGGCGACGACCTGGCTTGGGACATGCGTCCGCAGGCCGAGTGACGGTTGTGGCGATGGCCTGGTGGATGCGCTGGTGCCGCAGGTCGAGGCCAAGCATGCTTATCCGACCATGCTGCTCGCCGCCGCTTATCTCGAAGGCGTCGGTGTTACGCGCGATCAAAAAGCCGCCGAAGCCACACTGGAGGCGGCGGACCGTGCGTGGGAACATCGAGGCGCTTCAGTTGCCTTCGCACAAGTGCAGTTACTACTGCATCCGGACCAGCCGCTTGCTCCATTCCTGCGCGAGCGCTTGGTGGCGGCGCAGAAAGCCGGCAACGCGGCGGCCCAAGCTGTCGTCCTGGCATTCGACATCCACCGCGGCCACGGCCACTATTCGCTTACAGCGGCCGATGAAGCCCTGCTCGCGAGTCCGGACAACAACGGGCTGGGGCAGGGACTACTGTTGTTGGCGGGTTGGTACGAAACACTCGACAAGCCAAAGTCGGATGCGTTTCTGAAACAGGCGGCGGCTGCCAATAGTGCAGGTGCATTGCGACTGGTTGCGCTGCGCCTGCGCGCGAGCCAAGGCTCGCAACCACCATCCGAAGAAGCACTGTCCTTGCTGAAGCAGGCTGCCAATGGCGGGGACACCTTGGCTATGCACTACCTGGCCTACTACATGTTCCTGCAAGGTAACCCGCGACGTGCCGAAGACTGGGTGCTGCCTGCGGCAGTGCGTTCGGATGTGGATGCCTTGTTCTTCCTGGCCAATCTGTGGTCAGGCGGATACAAAGACATGAGTGGCGATGTCAACAAGGCAATCAGCATCTACAAGTCGTTGGCCGAAGGAAAGGAATATGGCCCGCGGGCTCGGCGTGCACTGGCAAGCATGGCCATGCAGGGGCGTGGCATGGCCAAGGATCCGGTGCAGGCCAAGGCATGGCTGACCCAGGATGCGGAGGCAGGCGACGTTGAATCCCAGGGCGCCCTCGGTTCGGCATTGCTGCAGGGAATGCTGGGGCCCATTGACCTTGTTTCAGGACAGCGCTGGCTGGACAAAGCAGTTGCCGCAGGGTCGGTGGATGCCATGACCCGGTATGGTTCGTGGCTGCTCAACCAAGGCAAGGAGGCCGCCGACCGTGCGCATGGCCTCGAGCTCAGCCGCAAGGCTGCGGAAAAAGAAGATAGCGAAGCTATGAACACTATCGCCTGGGCGCGGTGCGTGTCGAGATATGCCGACGTGCGCAAGCCGGTGGATGGGATGATTTACGCGCGCAAGCTTGAGGCCATTCCGGATGTCGGCGCCGGTACGCTGGATACGGTCGCTGCTTGTTATGCCGCAACCGGTGACTTCAAACGTGCAGTCGAACTCCAACAGCAAGTGGTCGATGCAATGGCCAAGTTGCCGGGAGATGCAGGCAACGAATCGCGCAAGAACATGAAGTCCCGGCTGGCCTTGTTCAAGGCCGGCAAGGCTTACGTGGATACGGCGGCGGACACGCCCTGATAGGGGCCTGGCTTGGCTGAAATCGTATGCGGGACAGCTTGTGCCGCACGCGTGTTAGCGTGCGGGCAACAGGAGCGCGCACATGACCGAACCGAACATCGCACCGCACCAACGCCGCACGCGCATCGTTGCCACCCTCGGGCCTGCCACAGATCCGCCCGAGGTGCTGGAGGCGTTATTGCGTGCCGGAGTGGACGTGGTCCGCCTGAACTTCTCGCATGGCGATCCGTCGTCGCAGGTGGCGCGCGGGGAAGCGGTTCGCGCGATGGCGCTGAAGATCGGCCGCGAGATCGGGATTCTTGCTGACCTGCCGGGCCCGAAGATCCGCGTCGAGACCTTCGCCGAGGGCAAGGTCGCACTGAAGGCGGGCAATCGCTTCGACCTGGTCGCCAGCCTCGACGCACCTCCGGGCGATGCAACCCAGGTCGGCGTCAGCTACCTGGAATTGACCGGCGACGTGAAGCCGGGCGATGTGCTGTTACTCGACGACGGCGTCGTGCAGTTGCAGGTCACCGCGGTGGAAGGCGAACGCATCATCACCACCGTGCTCAACGACTGCCATCTGTCCAATCGAAAGGGCTTGAACAAGCAGGGCGGCGGTTTGTCCCTGGGCGCGATCACGGAGAAAGACCGCGAACTGATCGCGGTGGCTGCCGGCATGGATGTGGATTTCATCGCGGTGTCGTTTTGCCGCAATGCCGAGGACATGCACGAAGCGCGCCGGGTCGCACGCGCGCACGGCAGCAATGCCGCGTTGGTGGCGAAGATCGAGCGCGCCGAGGCGATCGAGAACCTGGCCGAGATCGTCGATGCCAGTGAAGTCGTGATGGTCGCGCGCGGTGACCTGGGCGTGGAGATCGGCGACGCCGAATTACCCGGCCTGCAAAAGAAGATCATCCGCGAAGCCGTCGCCCGCGAAAAAGTAGTGATCACCGCGACCCAGATGTTGCAGTCGATGGTGGATAGCCCGATCCCGACCCGTGCCGAAGTCCTCGATGTTGCCAACGCCGTGATCGACGGCACCGATGCGGTGATGTTGTCGCAGGAAAGCGCGGCGGGCAGCTGGCCGGTGAAAGCCGTCGAGGCGATGGCGCGGATCTGCGTGGGGGCGGAAAAACAGTTCATCGTCGATGTCGATTTCGAGAAAGCGCGTCGCGGCCTTGAGCGCGCAGACCATGCCATCGCGATGGCCACCATGTTCCTGTCCGAGCACATCGGCGTGCGCGCGGTGGTGGCGATGACGGAATCCGGCGGCACCGCGCGCTACCTGTCGCGGTTCCGTTCATCGGTGCCGATCTATGCGTTTTCGCGGCACGCGGGTGCGCGTCGACGGATGGCGCTGATGCGCGATGTGTTCCCGATGGATTACGACAGCCGCGGCCAGACCCCGCGTGAGGCCGCGCGTGGCGGCATCCGCCTGCTGGTCGAAGCGGGCTTCCTGTCGACTGGTGACCGGGTGGTGTTCACCAGCGGCGAGCACATGGAAACCCGAGGCGCGACCAATACCTTGCGCTTGCTGCAGGTCGGCGCAAATGGCGAAGCCGAGGGCCTCGGCGAGCTCTGACCAGGCCGGGCGGCTATACTGGCTGGATTCCTTTTTCAGTCTGCAGGTCGCCATGAGCATCGAACAACTCGCCGAAACCGCCCGCGCCATGGTTGCCCCGGGCAAGGGCATCATCGCCATCGATGAGTCCTCGGGTACCTGTAAGAAGCGCTTCGACAGCGTCGGCATCGAATGCACGGAAGAAACCCGCCGCGCCTACCGCGAAATGCTGTTGACCACCCCGCGGGCGAACAAGTACCTGTCCGGCGCGATCCTGTTCGACGAGACCCTTCGCCAGTCCACCAAGGACGGCGTGCCGTTCGCCAAGTACATGATGGACAACGGCATGATCCCCGGGATCAAGGTCGACATGGGCACGCAGCCGCTGGCGGGCTTCGAAGGTGAGGTCATCACCGAGGGCCTCGATGGCCTGCGTGCGCGTCTGGCCGAGTACTACAAGCTGGGTGCGCGTTTTGCCAAATGGCGTGCGGTGATCACCATCGGCGAAGAGATTCCGTCCGGTACCTGCATCGAGGCCAACTGCCACGCGCTGGCGCGTTATGCCGCGCTATGCCAGGAAGCCGGATTGGTGCCGATGGTCGAGCCCGAAGTGCTGATGGAGGGTGACCACGACATCGAGACCGCTTACGAAGTCACCGAAGTCGTGCTGCGTTCGTTGTTCGACGCGCTGTACAGCCAGAACGTGATGCTGGAAGGCACGATCCTCAAGGCGTCAATGGTGGTGCCGGGCAAGGGCTGCGAGGAGCAGGCCAGCATCGAGGAGGTGGCCGAGGCCACCCTGATGTGCCTGAAGACGGCAGTGCCGGCGATTCTGCCGGGCATCGTGTTCCTGTCGGGCGGCCAAGATGACGACGACGCGACCGCACATCTGGATGCGATGAACCGCATGGGTCCGAATCCGTGGCCGTTGAGCTTCAGCTACGGGCGCGCGATGCAGCAGGCCGCGCTGAAGATCTGGGCCAAGGACATGAGCGGCAACGTTGCCAAGGCGCAGCAGATGGTGTTCGAGCGTGCTCAGGCGAATGGCCAGGCCGCGCTGGGGCAGTGGGAGGGGTGAGTGATCGCGCCTAGCTCTTGCCCTCAGGCAACGGCTGCGATCACGAACGCCCATACATGGATGTATGGGTAGGGTTCTCCGCAGCACGCGTGGTTGCGCCATGGAGGGCCGCCTGATGAATCCGCACCTGCAAACGCCGGCCAAGTGCCGGCGTTTGGCTTTCTGGCGACTTGCTGATGACTGGGCGAGTGCAGGGGTATGCTCGGCGCAGCTCGACTGAAGGAACATGACGTGTCGAATGACCAATCGCTGCAAGCACAGCTCAAGGATGCCCTCGCGCGTGGCGACAAGGATGCGGCCATGGCG
>JBKJOY010000377.1:0-3603 GCA_046595415.1 Thermomonas sp. | reverse complement strand
GCCAGACTGGCTGGCCTTTGCCGGCTTCGACCGCTATCGGCGTGCGCTATGGCTGCGTTTCGATGCCGCTCAAGCCTGGCTCGGGATGCGCGATGCAGCGTTGCGGGACGGCGTGGTGCTGGAGGCAATTTCCGGCTATCGCAGCCATGATTACCAGCTCGGTATCTTCGAACGGAAGCTCGCGCGCGGCCTGTCAATGGAGGACATCCTTGCGGTCAACGCCGCGCCGGGATTCTCGGAGCACCACGGCGGCTTGGCCTTGGACATCGGCGCGCCGGGCGAACCTCCAGCGGAGGAAAGCTTCGAACGCCACCCAGCATTCGCATGGTTGCAAGCCAACGCGGGCGAACACGGCTTCGCCATGAGCTATCCGCGCGACAACCCGCACGGCATCGACTACGAGCCTTGGCACTGGTGCTTCCAAACGGCATGAAGGCGCCCACGATTGCGGCGGCCTGGGCGACGCAACGCAACGCAACAAGTTGTATCGCCGGTCGCTACGCGGCGCTAGAAAGCTCCCGCAGCGTCTGCTTCAGTCCATCCCGCCAATCCGGCGGCACGATCCCGAAGTCCCCTTGCAACCGCGTGGTGTCCAGCACCGAATAGGCAGGCCTCTGCGCGGGCGTGGGGTATTCGGCGGTGGTGATCGGCAACACCCGCGGCTTGTGCTGCAACAATCCGAGTTCGTTCGCCTCGCCGATGATCGTGGAAGCGAATTCCTGCCAATTCGTCTCCCCACGAGTGGTGAGGTGCCAAGTGCCGGATGCGGCAATGCCATTCCGCAACATTGCCGTCGTGGCATCTGCAATCCATGCGGCAGGCGTCGGTGACCCGAACTGATCCGCGACCACGCGCAGCTCATCCCGCTCGCTGGCCAGCCGCAGCATGGTCAGCAGGAAGTTCTTGCTGTGTGCGGCGTACACCCATGCCGTGCGCAAAATGGCGTGGTTCGCGCCGCTGGCGCGGATCGCCTGCTCGCCGGCCAGCTTGCTGGCACCGTACACACCCAATGGTGCAGTCATGTCCCCTTCGAGGTAAGGACGCGTGCTCTGGCCATCGAAGACATAGTCGGTGGAGTAATGCACCAAAAGTGCACCGTGACTGACACACGCCTGCGCGATGACACCCGGCGCTTCCGCGTTGATGCGGAAGGCAACATCGACATCGGTCTCAGCCTTGTCCACGGCGGTATAGGCGGCGGCATTGACCACGACATCCGGCGCTGTGATTTTGATCAAATCACTCAGCGATTCTGCCCGATCGAAATCCGCGACAAGATCAGGCCCTGCCCCATCACGCGTCGCGGCAATCACGTCGCCCAACCCATTCAGGCTGCGACGCAACTCACGCCCGACCTGGCCGTTACCACCCAGCAGCAAGATTCTCATATGCAGAACTTCATGCGCTGTAGGTTGGCAGGCGCTCGGCTGGCGTAGCGGCCAATAACGTTGCCGCCGCGTCCTTGCCCGACAACGAGACCTCGGCCAAGGGCCAATCTATCGCCAATGCAGGGTCGTCCCAGCGCAGTGAATTGTCGCTTCCTCGGTCGTAGGGGGCGGTGCAGAGATAGGTGAAAAGGGCGGTCTCACTCAGTGTCAGGAAGCCGTGGGCAAAACCTTCCGGTATCCAGAAATGACGTTTGTTGTCGGCGCTTAGGATCGCCGCCGCATATTGGCCGAAGGTGGGTGAGCCACGACGGATATCCACTGCCACGTCATACACCTCACCTTCCAGCACGCTGACCAGCTTGCCCTGCGGATTGCCCGGCCACTGGTAGTGCAGTCCACGCAGCACTCCGCGCTGCGAACGCGACACGTTGTGCTGGACGAAATTGGCCGGCAAGCCTTGCTCGGCGAACCGCGCTGCATTCCAGCCTTCGTAGAAATACCCACGCTCATCCCCGAATACCGCCGGCTCGATCACCACACAGCCTGGCAATCCGGTTTCGATGACTTTCATGACAGCACCTTCATGGAAGCGACCTCACCCGACGCGCCCGTGCTCAAGCAAGCTCAACAGATATTGGCCATAGCCGTTCTTGGCGAGGGGCTGGGCAAGCACACGCAGTTGGCCAGCATCGATCCAGCCGTTGTGCCAGGCGATTTCTTCGGGGCAGCACACGCGCAGGCCTTGCCGCTTTTCGATGGTCTCGATATAGGTCGAAGCCTCCACCAACGATTCATGGGTGCCGGTATCCAGCCATGCGTAGCCGCGCCCCATCTTTTCCAGGTGCAGCGAACCATCGTCGAGGTAACAACGATTTAGATCGGTGATTTCCAGTTCACCACGCGGCGACGGGTGCAGCGAGGCGGCGAAATCGCTGGCGCGGCCATCGTAGAAATACAGTCCGGTGACCGCGTAGTTCGATTTGGGCTTTTCAGGTTTTTCTTCCAGACCGATCACTTTTCCACTCGCATCGAACTCGGCGACCCCGTACCGGTCTGGATCGCGCACCCAGTACCCAAATACGGTGGCGCCATGGTCGCGCCCGTCTGCACGACGCAGCAATCCGGTGAGACCTTGCCCGTGGTAAATGTTGTCGCCTAGTACGAGGCAACTAGGCCCGCCGGCAAGGAACTCGCGGCCGATCACGAACGCCTGGGCCAGCCCATCGGGGCTTGGCTGCACGGCGTATTCGATCTGCATTCCCCATTGCGAACCGTCGCCCAGCAGATGCTGGAACAGGGCCTGTTCGTGCGGGGTATTGATGATCAGGACTTCGCGAATACCCGCCAGCATCAGCACGCTGAGCGGGTAATAGATCATGGGCTTGTCGTACACCGGCAACAGCTGCTTGCTGATCGCCTTGGTGATGGGATACAGCCGTGTGCCGGAACCGCCCGCGAGGACAATGCCCTTGCGATTCACTGTGCTCACGCGACTCCTCCGATGCGCTCAAGCCGATAGCTGCCATCCAGCACGCGCCCAACCCAGTCCTGGTTGTCGAGATACCAGTCAACGGTATCGGCGATCCCCTGCTCGAAACTATGCGCGGGCGCCCACCCCAATTCGGATTTCAGTTTGTCCGCATCGATCGCATAGCGGCGATCATGGCCGGGGCGATCCGCGACATAGGTGATCTGCGAGGTACGCGGGAGGCCATCGTCGCGCGGCCGGCGCGCATCCAGCAGTGCGCAGATGGCGTGAACCACTTCGATGTTCTGCATTTCGGCATCACCGCCGACGTTGTAGGTCTCGCCAACGCGGCCGCCTTGCAGCACCGCGCGAATCGCCGTCACGTGGTCGCCCACGTATAACCAGTCGCGCACGTTCTTGCCATCGCCGTAGATCGGCAACGGCTCTCCCGCCAGCGCGCGGGCGATGATCAACGGAACCAGTTTTTCCGGGAACTGGTACTGCCCGTAGTTGTTGATGCAGTTGGTGGTCAACACCGGCAGTCCATACGTGTGGTGGAACGCACGCACAAGATGGTCGGACGCTGCCTTGCTGGCCGAGTACGGCGAGTTCGGCGCGTAGGGCGTGTCCTCGCGGAACTTGCCGGTCTCACCCAGCGATCCATAGACCGCGTCGGTGGACACATGCAGGAAGCGGAACGCCAGCTTGGCCTCGCCTTCCAACGACTTCCAGTAGTCGCGCACACCT
>JBKJOY010000223.1:0-5633 GCA_046595415.1 Thermomonas sp. | reverse complement strand
GTCCGGCGCGGCGATTTCCTGCACTCGCGCGCGTGGGGTGCGCACCGCGATCGTGCGCTCGCGGCTTTCGCCTTGGACCTGCAGCGGCAGCTTGCCGGCGACGCCGTCCTGCACCAGGAACTTGCCTGAAGACGCTCCGTCGCGCGGGACCGCCAGGCCGGCATTCAGCAGGGCATGCGCGGTGCCGACGCTGGGATGGCCGGCGAACGGCACTTCGCGGCGCGGGCTGAACATGCGGATGCGGTAGCTGGCGTCGTCGGATTCGGCAGGGAAGACGAATGTGGTCTCCGGCAACCGCGTCCAGCGCGCGATCGCCTGCATCGCCGTGTCATCAAGGCCCTCGGCATCCAGTACCACCGCCAAGGGATTGCCGGCGCCCGGGCGCGAGGCGAACACATCGAGTTGCACGTAGCGACGTTTGGTCATGGGCAAGCAGGCATACCAACGCGAGGGCCCGCTAGAATGCACCACCGCCGCTGTTGCGCGCAGCGTTACTTTACCCAACTACCCACATGCCCATCGCCGCCGTTTCCCTGCCTGACCGACCTGCACCCGACATGCACATCCGCTGGCTGGTCCTGAAGTTCGGCGGCACGTCGGTGTCCAAACGCACGCGCTGGGACACTATCGGCCGACTTGCGTCGGAACGCGCCAAGCAGGAAGACGCTCGTGTGCTGGTGGTGGTCTCGGCGCTGTCCGGGGTGACCAACGAACTCACCGCGATCTGTGACGGCAATGACATCGGCACGCGCGTCGATGCGTTGATCGAACGCCATCGCGCGTTCTGTGTCGAGCTCGACCTGGATGCGGACGAAGTGCTCGGTGAACGTGTCGCCGCCTTGCGCGGATTGGCCAGTGATGCGCGCATGGCCTCGCTTGCACTTGACTGGCAGGCCGAGGTGCTGGCGCAAGGCGAATTGCTGTCATCGACCATTGGTGCCGCCTACCTGCGCGACAGTGGTCATGACATCGGTTGGTGCGACGCGCGGCATTGGCTGCAAGCGGTGTCGCTGCCGAATGCCAGTGCGTGGGCACAGCGCTTGTCGGTGAATTGCAATCGCGAGGCCGATACCGGTTTCATCGAGAAGTTCTCGGCGCAACCCACGTCACTTCTGATCACCCAGGGGTTCATCGCCCGCCATGAAGATGGAACGACCGCGGTGCTCGGGCGCGGTGGTTCGGATACGTCGGCCGCGTATTTCGGTTGCCTGTTGAAGGCGCGCCGCGTGGAGATCTGGACCGACGTACCCGGCATGTTCAGCGCGAACCCTCGGGTGGTGCCGGATGCGCGTTTGCTGACGCGTCTGGACTATGCCGAAGCGCAGGAAATCGCGACCACCGGTGCCAAAGTATTGCATCCGCGTTCGCTGGGCCCGTGCCGGTTTGCCGGCGTGCCGATGGCGATCCTGGATACCGAACGACCGCACTTGCCCGGTACGCGCATCGACGATGCCGCGGCCACCGTGGCCGGGGTCAAGGCGATCAGCCGCCGCAACGGGATCGTGCTGGTGTCGATGGAAAGCGTGGGGATGTGGCAATCGGTCGGCTTCCTTGCAGATATTTTCGAGCGTTTCAAGCGCCATGGGCTGTCGGTGGATCTGATCGGATCCTCTGAAACCAACGTCACCGTTTCGCTGGATCCGACCGAAAACCTGGTGACCACCAATGTCCTGTCGGCACTGGCCAGCGACCTGGAATCGATCTGCCGGGTCAAGGTGATCCTGCCGTGTTCGGCTATTACTTTGGTCGGCCGCGGCATGCGCTCGCTGTTGCACAAGTTGTCCGAAGTCTGGGCGATGTTCGGGCAGGAACGCGTGCACCTGATTTCGCAGTCGTCAAATGACCTCAACCTCACCTTCGTGGTCGACGAGACCGCCGCCGATGGCATGTTGCCGCGCTTGCATGCGGCACTGATCGACAGTGGCGCAATGCCGGTCTACGAGACCGAGGTGTTCGGCCCGCGCTGGCGCGAAATCAATGGCACGGTGCGACCACGCGCGACACCGTGGTGGCGCGCATCGTCCGAACGCGATGCATTGCTGGCGCTGGCTGAGCAGGGCACGCCGCGTTATGTCTATCACCTGCCCACGGTGCGTGAGCGGGCACGGCAGTTGAAGGCCATTGCCGCAGTTGATCGCCACTTCTATGCGATCAAGGCCAATGCGCATCCGGCGATTTTGCAGGCGCTGGTGGCGGAGGGCTTCGGCCTGGAATGTGTGTCGCAAGGTGAGCTGGATCGCGTGTTTGAAGCACTGCCCGATCTGTCGCCGGAACACGTGTTGTTCACGCCCAGCTTCGCGCCCATCGCCGAATACGAATCGGCATTGGCACGCGGCGTCACCGTCACCGTGGACAACGCCGAATTACTGCGTCGTTGGCCCGAGGTATTTCGAGGCCGCACGCTGTGGTTGCGCATCGACCTTGGTCATGGCGATGGTCACCACCAGAAAGTGAATACCGGCGGCAAGGAATCGAAGTTCGGACTGTCGGCGCAGCGCGTGGAGGAATTCGTCGAGCTGGCGCGATCCCTCGATATCCGGATCACCGGCATGCATGCGCATTTGGGCAGCGGTATCGAGACGGTCACCCACTGGCAGGAAGTCGTCGATGAGTTGGCCGGCTTCGCCCGCCGCATCGGCAGCATCGAGATCCTCGACATCGGCGGCGGCTTGCCGATCCCGTACAGCGATGATGACGAACCGTTCGACCTCGATGCGTGGGCGGAGGGCCTGGCTGCGATCAAGGCCGTGCATCCTGCCTTCAAGCTGGCGATCGAGCCGGGCAGGTTCCTGGTCGCCGAATCCGGTGTGTTGCTGTCCCGTGCCAGCCAGGTCATCGAGAAAGACGGCGTGTTACGCGTAGGGCTGGACGCAGGCATGAATGCCCTGATCCGGCCAGCGTTGTATGACGCCTGGCACGACATCATCAACCTGTCGCGGCTGGATGCGTTGTGCGACGGCGGGTTCGAGGTGGTCGGGCCGATCTGCGAATCCAGCGACGTGTTCGGCCAACGCGTGAAGTTGCCGGCGACCACGGCGCCGGGCGACGTGATGATCCTGGCCGATGCCGGTGCCTATGGCATGGCGATGGCCAATACCTACAACCTGCGGACCTTGCCGGCCGAGGACGTGCTCCAATGAGTACAGCGAATGAGTGAGTGGATGTTCCAGCGTGATGCGATCAGCGCATTCCGTTTCGTGCGTTGCACGTTCGACGCCGCGACCGGCGTGGCGAAACTGGTCTATGCCTTTGATGATGGCCCGGAGCTGATCGAAACAGTGACGGTGCCCGGCGCCCCGTTTGAGCTGGATGAGGCGCGCGCCCATGCAGTCGAGCAGGCGCTGCGCGTGTTGCACCTGATCGCCGGCGTGAGTTACTACAAGGCAGCCGTGCCCGCGCGCATCGTCATCGACGCCTATGAGATCGATGCCGGCACCGCCGATCTGTTGGAGTCCATCTACGTCAATGGCCTGGGCGAGTTCGCCTATCGCAATGGCCTGGACCTGCACGGTCGCATCCGTTTTCCGCATCGCGAAGGCGTGGATGCCTCTGCGCCAGCTGCGGGTTTGCGCGAACATGCGCTGGTGGCCATTGGTGGCGGCAAGGATTCACTGGTCAGCATCGAGAGCCTGCGCAGCGTGGGCATCGAACAAACAGTGACCTGGATCGGCGGCTCGCAGCTGATCGCCGCATGTGCCGCGCAGACCGGTTTGCCTACGCTCAACGTCGGTCGCCAGCTTGCCACGCAGTTGTTCGACTACAACCGGATGGGCGCGTGGAACGGCCACATCCCGGTGACTGCGGTGAACTCCGCGATCCTGGTGCTGACTGCGTTGTTGCACGATGCGGATCAAGTCGTGTTTTCCAACGAGCGTTCGGCCAGCTATGGCTCGATGATCGTGGCCGAAGACGGAAGCACTACCACCGAGGTCAACCACCAGTGGTCGAAAGGCTGGGCGTTCGAATCGATGTTCGGCGACTACGTCCGCGATCATGTTGCGGCCGACTTGCAGTACTACTCGTTGCTGCGCCCGCTGAGTGAGCTGGCGGTGGCCCGCCAGTTCGCAAAGACCACCCGCTACGATGCTTACTTCTCCAGTTGCAATCGCAATTTCCACATCCTCGGCGAGCGCCCAGTCAGCCGTTGGTGCGGGGTCTGCCCGAAGTGTCATTTCGTGTTCCTGGCGCTTGCGCCGTTCATGCCCAAGACGCGCTTGGTCGGCATCTTTGGCCGCAACCTGCTGGATGATCTGGCGCAAACCGCGGGTTATGACGCGTTGCTGGAATACCAGGACCACAAACCCTTCGAATGCGTCGGCGAGGGCCGCGAATCGCGCGCTGCACTGGCCTTGCTGGCCGGGCGCGCGGAGTGGCGCGGCGATGCGCTGGTGGAACGCTTCGCCCGAGTCATCATGCCGCAGCTGGACCGGGACGCACTGCGCATCGAGCCCTTGCTGGTACCCGATGCGGAACAGCGCATTCCGGCCAAGTTGCAGGAGTTGCTGGGTGCGCATTTCGCAGCTTGAGGCAACCGCGAAATCGGGCGGACGCATCGCACTGTGGGGCTGGGGGCGCGAAGGTCGCGCCGCCTATCACGCGATCCGCTCGCGCCTGCCGACACTGCCGCTGACCGTGTTCTGCAGCGCAAGTGAAGCAGAAGAAACACGTGCATTCGGCGATCGTTGGTTGTGCGCTGGCAGTGAGCCGAGCGCAGAAGCGTTGGGCTTGCACGCGGTGGTGGTGAAGTCACCTGGCATCAGTCCGTATGGTCCCGTAGCGCTCGCCGCAGCTGCGCAAGGCACGCGTTTCATCGGTGGCACCGCGCTGTGGTTCGCCGAACAAGGAGATGACCACTCGTTTGCCGGCAATGTGCTGTGCGTGACCGGGACCAAGGGCAAGAGCACGACCTCGGCATTGCTTGCACACCTGTTGCGTTGCGCCGGTAAGCGCACCGCATTGGCCGGCAACATCGGCGTGCCGTTGCTGGAATTGCTGGATGAGCATGCCGATGCGTGGGTCGTGGAACTGTCGAGTTACCAGACCCGCGACGTGGCCGCATCCGGCGTGCGTCCCGGCATCGCGATCGTCACCAATGTGTTCCCGGAACATCTGGACTGGCATGGCAGCGAAGCCCGCTACGTCGCTGACAAACTGGCGCTGCTGACTGAAGCGAAGCCGCGCATCGCCGTGCTCAATGCGGCCGACCCACGGCTTGCAGCGTTGTCGTTGCCGGATAGCGAGGTGCATTGGTATGGAAACGCAAATGGTTGGCACCTGCGCGGCGACGCGTTGTATCGGGGCGATGCCGTCGTCATGGACACCACTTCGTTGCCACTGCCCGGTCGCCACAACCGCGGCAACCTATGCGCGGTGCTGACTGCGCTTGAGGTGTTCGGACTGGATGCCGTTGCGCTGGCACCGCAAGCGGCTGACTTCCAGCCGTTGCCGCATCGGCTGCAACCGCTGGGTGAAAAAGACGGCATTGATTATGTCAATGATTCGATCAGCACGACGCCGCACGCAACGCTGGCGGCGCTGGAACTGTATCGGGATCGCCCTGTTGCGGTGCTGATCGGCGGGCATGATCGCGGCCTGCCGTGGCAGGCTTTTGCCGATGCCATGCGCGAACAATC
>JBKJOY010000101.1:0-4371 GCA_046595415.1 Thermomonas sp. | reverse complement strand
GCGAGCCGCCCAGCCAACGCTGGTTCATGTAAGGCATGCCACAGCGGGTCGCTTCGTCCTTCATCGCCTCACGCGCGCTGCGCTTGGTGCCGACGAACAGGATGATGCCGCGCTTCTGCGCCACGCCGCTGATGAAATTCGTCGCGTCGTTGAACAGCGGAACCGTCTTTTCGAGGTTGATGATGTGGATCTTGCCGCGGGCGCCGAAGATGTACGGGCCCATCTTGGGATTCCAATAGCGGGTCTGGTGGCCGAAATGGACGCCGGCTTCCAGCATCTGGCGCATGGTGATCTGGGGCATTTCTGTGAACTCCTTGAGTGGAATCCGCGCCAGTTTGATGGCGGCGCTGCACCCCAGCCGTGAGGCTGGGTGCGGGATTCCGGGGTTGGACCTCGTTGTCGTCACTGCGACCGAACTCCTTGCGGAGCACCCCGGCGCAGGGGTTGTCGACAACTGTGGATTTGCCGTCTCGGGAGCATTCGCGCCCGATTTGAACGTCTTCGCTGCACGGCATGGCAGCTGTAAAGCCCCGGAAGTATAGCCCGCAGGAGCGTTCCGGGCAATGTAGCGACTCGTTGAGTCCGGGCGACGCGGGTGAGACGGGCCCAGCGGGCGCCAAGGCAGGGCTTCGGCGATAATGGCCCGATGACAATCAATCTCAAAACTTCTGAAGACCTCGAGAAGATGCGCGTCGCTGGCCGCCTAGCTGCCGAAGTGCTGCAGGTGGTGGCCCCGCACGTGAAGGCGGGGGTGACCACCGAGGAGCTGGACCGCATCTGCCACGATCATATCGTGAACGTGCAGCAAGCCATTCCGGCGAATGTCGGCTACGGCGGCGGCCACGGCCGCATCCCGTTCCCGTACACGGTCTGCACCTCGGTCAACAACGTGATCTGCCACGGCATGCCCAGCCTCGGCAAAGTGTTGAAGGACGGCGACATCGTCAATATCGATGTCACCGTGATCAAGGATGGCTGGCACGGCGACACCAGTCGAATGTATTACGTCGGCACGCCCTCGGTGATGGCCAAGCGCTTGGTCGACGTGACCCGCGAAGCGATGTTTCGCGGTATTCGCGCAGTGAAACCTGGCGCCACGTTGGGCGATGTCGGCCACGCGATCCAGCAGTACGCCGAATCCGAACGCTTCAGCGTGGTGCGCGAGTACTGCGGCCACGGCATCGGCAAGGTCTATCACGATGAGCCGCAAGTGCTGCATTACGGACGCCCCGGCGATGGCGTGGTGTTGCGTGAAGGCATGACCTTCACCATCGAGCCGATGATCAATGAAGGCAGCCGCCACACCCGCTTGTTGCCGGACAACTGGACTGTGGTCACCAAGGACCGCAAGTTGTCGGCGCAGTGGGAACATACGGTTGCGGTGACCGCCGACGGCGTAGAGATCCTGACCCGCGTGCCCGGCGACGACAACGACCTGTGATGCTATGAACAACCTGCCGCGATGAGCGCGCCGCCCACCGACGCGTCGCCGCAGGCAGACAGCGCGTGGGCGTTGCTGGCCCGCGAGCGCATGGCAGGCGCGGACGCGCTGTTGGCACAACGCTTTGATCGCGAAGACGAGATCGACAGCCTGACCCACCAACGTGCAGCCAGCATCGATGGCGTGGTGCGCGAGGCATGGCAACGCTGCATCGCCCCGGCCGCTGAGATGAGCCTGTTCGCTGTCGGTGGTTACGGGCGCGGCGACCTCTACCCGGGCTCGGACATCGATCTGCAGGTCGTCGCCGACGACGCAGCGCAGGCCGCGCATGCCGGATCACTGGCGCGTTTGTTTGCACTGCTGTGGGACGCCGGCTTGCCGGTCGGGCATGCCGTGCGTTCGCTTGCCCAGTGCACGCAATCGGCCGCGGATGACATCACGGTGATGACGGCACTGATGGAAGCGCGCGCATTGGTGGCGTCGGAGACGGATCGGGCAGCACTGGCTGCGGCCATCGCGCCCGAACGCATCTGGCCGCCGCAAGCCTATTTCGAGGCCAAGCGCGAGGAACTGGAGCAGCGCCACGCGCGCTTCGGCGACACCAGCGACAACCTCGAACCCAACCTGAAAGAAGGCCCTGGTGGTCTGCGGGATATCCAGACCCTGCGCTGGATGGCGATGCGCCTCGCCGGCACCCGTGACCTGGAATCGCTGGTGGCACTGGGCCAGTTGGGCGCCGACGAATTCGACACGCTGGTGCGTGCGCGTCGCGAGATTTCGCGTTTGCGCTGGGGCTTGCATCTGGTCGCCCGCAAGCGCGAAGAACGCCTGCGTTTCGACTACCAGAAGGCACTGGCGGAACGACTTGGTTTCATCGACACCGATGCGAGCCTTGCGGTCGAACAGATGATGCAGGGCTTCTATCGCGCGGCCGCACTTATCTCGCGGATCAACGAACGCCTGCTGCAACGATTCGAGGAAACCCTTGAGGGCGATGCGGAAGCACGGCCGTTGTCGATGGGCCTGGAACTACGCCATGGCTACCTCGCGGCTTGCGAGGATGCTGCCGGTTGGCCGCATGCAAACATCGCCGAGGTGTTCGCGTTGTTCGCGACGTGGGCGGCGACGCCGCAGGCACGTGGACTGCATTCACGCACGGCGCGGGCATTGGCCGAATCCTTGCCGGCGTTGCCTGCATTCGATGCGGTGGACGTCGATGTGCGCAAGTCCTTCATCGCGTTGCTGCGTGGGCCGCGACCGGTGGAAACGCTGAAACGGCTGGCGCGGCTGGGTGTGCTCGGTCGCTGGATTCCGGCGTTTTCGCAGGTGACCGGGCGCATGCAGTTCGACTTGTTCCATGTCTACACGGTCGACCAGCACACCTTGATGGTGCTGCACAACATGGCGCGCTTCGCCAGCGGCGATGCCGACGAACGCTTCGCCATCGCGCACGACGTCTGGCCACGCTTGCGCAAGCCGGAATTGCTGCTGCTGGCCGGCCTGTTCCATGACATCGCCAAGGGCCGTGGGGGCGATCATTCACAACTTGGCGCGGTGGATGCACGTGAGTTCTGCATCGCGCATGGCCTCTCGGAAGGCGAAACGTCACTGGTCGCGTGGCTGGTTGAAAAACACCTGCTGATGTCGATGACTGCACAGAAGCAGGACATCGGCGATCCCGCGGTGATCCATCGGTTTGCGATGCAGGTCGAAGACCGCGAACGTCTGGACCTGCTGTATCTGCTGACCTGCGCGGATATCGCGGGTACTTCGCCGAAGCTTTGGAATGCCTGGAAGGATCGCCTGCTGGCGGATCTCTACACTGCGACCCGGCTTGCGTTGCGACGTGGCCTGGAGCACCCGGTACGTGCGACGGAACGCATCGCGGAAAATCGCGCCGCTACGTCCGCATTGCTGGAGCAAGCGGGTCTGGGGCCGCTGGAGATCGAAGACCTGTTCGATGAATTGCCGCCCGAGTGTTTCCTGCGCGGGCGACCCGATGGCCTGGCGTGGCAGGCGCAGCAGTTGCGCTCCCTTGCGCCCGACGACCTGCGCATCGCAGTGCGGCCGCTGAGCGCGCAAGCCGGTGCGCTGGAAATTTTCGTGCGCTCGCCCGACCGCGATGGCCTGTTCGCCGCGATCGTGGCGACGCTGGATCGACTCGGCCTTGCGATCCAGCAGGCGCGCCTGCTCGATGGCCCGCATGGCAGCGTGATCGACAGCTTTGAAGTGATCCCGGCTGAAGGCCAGCGCATGGTGCTGGCAGAGCACGTCGAGCAGCGCCTGCGAGTCGTGCTGGCGATGTCGGATCTCGATGCCATCCGTCCGGCGCGGCGCACGCAGCCACGCCACCTGCGCCATTTCCGCATCGTGCCGCAGGTGGAGTTCGCCGATGCGGACAGCGGGCGCACGTTGTTGAGTCTGGTGTGCACGGATAGCCCCGGCCTGCTGGCTGATGTCAGCCGCGTGCTGCGTACCTGCGGGCTGCGCGTGCACGATGCACGTATCGCCACCTTCGGCGCCCGCGCCGAGGATATGTTCCAGATCAGCGACGAGCATGACCGCGCGTTGCAAGACGACCCCCAACGCCAGGCATTGCGCGACGCGCTGCTGGCCGCACTCGACGGAGATCCGCAATGAGCACCACCACGACCAAGCCCAAAGGCCCTGTAAATAGTCCTGCGAAGGCTGCCAAAAAGACAGTCGAGAAGCGGCCCCTGTCGAAGTTGGCAGCCGCGCGTCTGGCGGAAGCGAAGGAGCTTCGCCTGATCATCGACAGCGCTTGGGAACGCCGCGCCACGTTGACGCTGGAAGAGCTTGAAGGTTCGACTCGGCCCGCCGTGGATCGTGCGATCGCCGGTCTTGAAAAAGGCTGGCTGCGCGTCGCCGAGCCGAATGGCAACGGCGGCTGGCGGGTCAACGAATGGTTG
>JBKJOY010000345.1:0-5321 GCA_046595415.1 Thermomonas sp. | reverse complement strand
GCCTGTTCCACTACACCGGCAGCCCCAACAAATTGACCAGCGGCCGTGACGTCCCGCGCGAGGTCCAGAAACGCTTGCAGACCGCCGCGTTCAAGGCGGAACTCGCACTGGATGGCGTGTTCGCGACGCGTCGCTAGCTGTGTCGGCTAGCTGTGTCGACTAGAGCATGCGCTTCAGGGTGTCGTCCTTGCGCATCAGGTGGTGCCAAAGCGCGGCCACGATGTGCAGGCCAATGACCCAGTAGAAGACGGTGCCCACCGTGCCATGCAGATCCTCAAGCGTGTGCGCGAGGTCCCGATCCAATGGCAGTAGAGCGGGCAACGGAATACTCGTGAATGGGATCAATACCTTCTTGCCGTCCGCCCATACAGTCGCCAACCCCAGCATCGGCTGGACCAGGAAAAACAGATACAGCGCCACATGCAACAAGGTAGCCGCCAGCGCGCTCCAGCGATCCAGCGCAGGCGTCACCGGCGGCGCGCCATCGCGGCGACGCACGGCCAACCGCCACCAGGCCAGCACGAAGATGGTCAGGCCCGTCCAGAAATGGCCTTGGATCATGAAGGTGCGACCCACGCTGCCGCGTGAGAACAGGCCACGCTGCTCGATCATCAGATATGCAGCGGCCACCAGCAGGGCCATCAACCAATGCAGGCGGCGCTGGGTGGGCGTGAAGCGTTGTGCGGACGTCGACATGCCGATCATTCATTCAAAAAATTTTGCCAACGCTAGCGCATCCACTTCCAGGATGCATGTCTTTCTAACTTCGACCTGCGATCGCTTGATCACTCGCCTGCGCCGGAAGTCGTCCACAGAGCGGCAATGATTATTTGAGCGTCGCCAGCCAGTCGGTGACCGCCTTGGACAGTTCAACGCGCTTGTCCGAATAGGCATGATCCGTCGCCAAATGCATGGCGGTCACATGCGTATCGCCGGCTTGCATCAGCGAGCCAACAAATCCGGCATTGGACGGCGCCAGCCCATCATCGGAGGTGACCACCAGGATGTTGCGATGCTTCAACGTATTGACTTGATCCATGAACGGCCAGCCCGCGCTGTGCATGGCCAGCTCATCGGCAAGCCCTTCCGGTGTGCAGCCTGCCAGAGGCGCCATTCCTTCTGACGCCAAGCCCGCTGCGGTCGCGACGATGGCGTCTTCCCGCGACTTCTGGCTAAGCAACAAGCGCGTGTAGCCGGCCATGTCCGCCGCGGAAATGGTGGCGAAGGCCTTGATCGCTGGATCATTGGCCGCGCCCTGCACCGCCATGAACCCGCCCATGCTGTGGCCAATCAAGACGATGCGGCTCGAATCCACGCGCAGTGACTTCGCCACGTCGGGTTGGCGCAGGTACGCAATCGCGGATGCGGTGTCCTCGATGCTGTTGGCGAACGAGAAATCACCCGACGTGCCCCACGCGCCGCGGTAGTTGAAGTACAGGACGTTCCAGCCAGTGCGCCTGATGTCCTGGGCCAGGTCCAGGTTGCGCTCGTTGCCCGGGAAACCGTGCAGCAGGATCACCGTCGGGTGTGGCTTGGCACCGGCTGCGACATACATCAATGCATTCAATTTCGCACCATGGCTGGGAATCTGCATCGTCTGCATTTCAGCCGGGCTGGCTGCCTGCACCGGCGCGGCCTGGGCGTCATCGCTAGTGGACGCAGCCGATTGCGCATGCGCGGAACCTACGACTGCAAACACGCACGTCAGCAGAATCGCGAATCGGGGGGACTGCTTCATGGATGATCTCGATTGTGGTGGATTGAAGGTGGCCGACGCGTCATGCAGGATAAGCCATGCCGGGAGACGCCTTTGCCTGTGGTCCGCCTCGACCTTCGACGCGGCGCCACGTCCGCAATGGCGTCCATCTTGCGTTCCATTCAAAGATTGGAGCTCGATCCAAGCAAGACCTGCATCAGCAGGCCAAGGACCAAGCAGGGGGACCACTGCATGGGAGCACACTGAATGATCGTCTTGCTGCACGGTTGGAGTGACCACTCGGAATCGTTCAAACCGCTCGTCGCGAAACTCATGGCACTAGGACTGGCAGACATCGTTCCGATTTATTTGGGCGACTACGTCAGCATGGACGACGACGTCACCTACGACGACATCGTCCAGGCCATGCAGGCGGCGTGGAAGCAGGTGAACCTGCCGACAGCGCCACGTTCGGTCGATGTGATCGTGCACAGCACCGGCGCGTTGGTGATCAGGCACTGGATGACCAGCCTCTACAAACCCGAGACCAATCCTGTTCGCCGCCTGCTGATGCTGGCGCCGGCCAATTTCGGCTCGCATCTGGCGCACAAGGGCGTCAGTTTCCTCGGCCGCATCGCCAAGGGCTTCAAGTCGGATCGCCTGTTCCATACCGGCGAAAAAATACTGCGCGGCCTTGAATTGGCCAGTCCGTTCACGTGGGAACTCGCACGCAAGGATCGCCTGCAGGACGGTCCTGCGTGGTACGGACCTGGCCGCGTGTTGGCCACGGTATTGGTTGGAACCGGCGGCAATTCAGGCATCTCTGCAGCTGCGAACACCAGTGGCTCGGACGGGACTGTGCTGGTGTCAACCGCCAACCTCAATCCGGCCTTCGCCCAATTCGATTTCGCCACCGATCCAGATCACCCCCGCCTGGTGATGCTGGATGCCAACGGGAAAACGGCGTTCTGCCGCATGCCGCTGGAGAACCACAGCACCATTGCCGGCAAGGACAACGGACCGAAGCATGCAGTCACGCTGCAGCTGATGCGGCAGGCGCTGACGGTGACCGATGCCGGCTTTGTAGCGCATTGCCAATCCTTGTCGACGCTCAATGCATTGCATCGACGCGAAGAGCAAGCCAAGCCCGATGCGCAGGGATACCAGAACGTCGTCATTTACGTGGAAGACGACCAAGGGCGTCCAGTCGGCGACTATTTCATCGAAGTCTTCGTCAAGCAGAAGTCAGGAAATGCAGTCGACAACCCTATGACCGCACTCGTGCAGCGTGAAGTGATGGCCTCGGTGCATACCAACCAGGTCAACAGCGCGTTCCGCAGCCTGAAGATGAACTGCGACATCCTGCAGGCCAAGCTGGTCGATGACATGCGACCGCTGTACATCAGCATCACCGCGCATCCGGAAATCAGGGACACCAAGTCCGTTGGCTACTCCACCATTGCCTACAACGACATCGGCAGCATCAAGATCGACATCAATGACCTCGGCCGCATCTTCATGGCAGACCGCACCCTGTTCATCCACTTGATCATCAAGCGGATGCAAGTCGAGACGCTGGTGCGTTTCAGCAAAGGCGCCGGCTAAGGCGGCCCGCTCAAACACCTTCAATGGATGTCGCTATCACCGACATGCATGTCTTCGGCCAGGTAATCGTAGTCCAGCAAGTCCCCGGGCGTGCACTCCAGCACGGCGCACAACTTGGCCAGCGTTCGAAAGCGAATGCCCTTGACCTTGCCGCTGCGAAATAGCGACAACTGGGTTTCGCTGATGCCGACTTCGGCCGCCAGCTCTCGCGCTTTCATGCCGCGGTGTATGAGCATCTGCTCGAGCGTGACCCGGATCGGCATCAGAGGATCTCGTCCAGTTCTTCCTGCAGTGCACGCGCCTGGTCCACCACTCGCGCCAGCAGAATCAAGGCCGCACCGACGACACCCAGCACGATCCCGGACAGGTCGAAATACAGATAGCTACCGCGCCCGCCCATGATCACGCGCGTGAGGTTGGTCACCATGAACACGTTGAGCAATGCTCCCGTCAGCACGCCGATGCCGATCTGCCGCATCGCGCGCGCAACCGTGTGGTGGAACAAACGTCCGCCAGCGAGGTCGCCCAACGCACGTTGCACCGCCCATAGCGCCCACACATAGCCCAGCGCCGGCGCGATCTGGACCAGGGTCAGCAGCACGGCCTTGCGGCTCAGCCCATCGGGAAACCCCTCCGCGTGCATCCACGGCAGGCCAATGAAACCAAGCGACAGCATCAACGCCAACCCCACCGCTACGATCAGGGTGGCCAGGCGCAAGAGACGGCATTGGGCACGGAAGCGGTCAGGCGTGGTCATCGATCGCATCCGGGTAAGTAGCGTGTGGCGAGGATTGAATTTTAACCTTGACTTAAAGTTTTTGTCTGGATTAAATTTAACTCCAACTTAAATTTCTTGGATGTTTCGACATGTCATTCGCCATCGAGACCCGAGGCCTGACCCGCCGATTCGGTGATCGCCACGCCGTCGATCAGGTCAGCTTGTCGGTGCCGGAACGCAGCATTTACGGGTTCCTGGGTCGCAACGGCGCGGGCAAGACCACCACCATCAAGCTGTTGTTGGGTCTACTGCGACCGGATGCCGGTAGCGCCTGGGTTGCGGGCATCGATATCGCCAGCGACCGCATGCGCGCGGCACGCCGGGTGGGCGCGCTGCTGGAAGCGCAAGGCTTCTATTCCAATCTGTCCGGACGCGAGAACCTCGACCTCAGCCGGCGTCTGCTGGGCCTGCCTGCCTGCGAAGTGGACCGGGTGCTGGATGTCACCGAGCTCACCGTCAACGGCCGCCGCCGGGTCGCCGATTACTCACTGGGCATGCGCCAGCGCCTTGGCTTGGCCCGTGCCATGCTCGGTGCGCCACCAGTGCTCATCCTGGACGAACCGACCAACGGACTGGATCCCGAGGGCATCGCCGACATGCGTGGGTTCCTGCGCGAACTACCTGCGCGCACCGGCGCCACCGTCCTGCTTTCCAGCCATCTGTTGTGCGAGATCGAACAGACCGCGACCCATATCGGCATCCTCAGTCACGGACGCTTGGTGCTGGAAGGCGCACTGGCGGATCTGAAGGCCGGGCTTGCCTCGGAAGTCGCGGTGGAAACCGACACGCCGGAACGCGCCATCGCCATTGCGCGCGCGCATGGTTTCGACGTAACCCAAGCAGAGGACGCAATGGTTGCGCGCTTCGCGCCCGGCGAGGAAGCCCGTGCCGGCACCGCCGCATTGAACCGCGTGCTGTGCGTGGCAGGTATCCGCATCCATGCCCTTGCCCCACGCCAACGCACGCTGGAAACACTCTATCGCCAGGCTGCGCTGCCTGACGCGCCTGTTCTTGTACTGTCCTGACCCGGAGCTACCACCGTGCTCGCTAGCTACTCTTCCCATACCCCGCGCTTCGCTACCGCACTTGCAGTGGAAGCCTTCAAGCTGCGTCGCTCGCTCGCCCTGCTGTTGGCGTTGGTCGCACCACTGCTGATTGCAGTTTTCATGTTCTTCAATCTGCTGCGCATGCAAAAAGCCATGCCATGGAGCATGCCGCTGCAATCTTCTGCCGCGATCTGGG
>JBKJOY010000228.1:0-3151 GCA_046595415.1 Thermomonas sp. | reverse complement strand
CGGCAATAGATCGCCGCTGTCGAACAGCGGCTCGAAGCGCTGTACGTCGGCCAGGGTCATCTTCCCGGCGAACAGCATCCGGCACAGGCGCAACTTGCGCTGCTTGAGCGCCCAGCGGAAAAACGTGTCTACGCCGATCAAGCCACGCAGGTAGACCGTGTCCTTGGTGAACGCACAACCACCCGTCGTCGGCACGCCGCGAAACACCCGCTGCGCGGAGGTGAAACTCTCGTTCGGGACCTGGCCGGAGTCTTCGAAATACTTGAATACCTGCAGGAAATCGGCGCCATCCAGCGCCATCGCCACCGCTTCAATACGCAGGCTGACCCGCTTCATGCGTTCAATGTCGATGCTGCCGGTGATCTGTTCGGCGAACGTGGCCAGCCCTTCCTGGGTCGCCGTGGTACGCGGCGAGGACAGCGACATGCTGGGCAGCACCGTCTGCTGGCGACCATTGAGCGCGGTCAGTGAATGCACGAAGGCCTCGTGCTGCAGCAACTGGTGGCGGTCGTAATCCGAAAACGCGGCGCCAGCGCGCAGGCGTATGCGGGTCGCGCCAGCCGCCGCCTTGGCGATCAAATCGGGGTCAAGTACGACGGTAATGACCCGCGCATCGAAATAGTCATCCAGCGATGCCTGCAGCTGCAGCCGCAGCGCGGTCGCGGAGATTTCCACCTGCTCCGAGGGGTCCAGCAACTCATGGTCCAGTTCGTTTGCAATCCCGATGAAATGGCCCGCGGCTTCGCGCATGGTGGCGCCACCGGGCAAGGTGCTGTCGGGCTTGCCGAACAAGGCGATCGACAGCTCGGTGACTTTCCGCGTGCCCAGGTTTTCCAGCAGCTCGGCGGCAAGCGACCAACTGTGCGCGGACTCGATCAGGTAGATGCCCAGCGGATGCGACGGATCGGCGGCCGCGGCAATCGCCTCGAACTCGGCACGCTCGGCCGAGAAATCATGTTTCGGATAGATATGCGCAGGCAATTTCGCCCGACCCTGCGCGTGGTCCGCCAAAAATTGCTGTTGTTCGCTCGCCGGCCAGCTGACCAGGCTCAGCAACCGGATTTCGCGCGCGGCCCTGGTCATGCGCGCGTCCAGTGCAGCGTGGTGGGCGACGTCCGGGCTGCGCGGGGTCGCCATCAGTCGTCGGCGTGCGGGTTGACGCGAATGCGCGGCCCTTTTGGCTGCACCCGCGGCTCCGCTTTCTGGGTCAAGCGCGTGGCCAGCTGGCCTGCGGCGCCGACCACCTCGTCGCGAAGCTTGAAGAAGTTCGCAGCACGTTGCGCATCCAGCTCGCCGGCTTCGATCGCCGTGCGCACCGCGCAGCCGGGTTCCTTTGCATGCTTGCAGTCGCGGAACTTGCATTGCGCGGCCAGCGCCTCGACGTCGGCGAAACTCTCGGTCACGTCTTCCTCGCCTGTGGGCTTGAGCTCGCGCATGCCTGGCGTGTCGATCATGCAGGCGCCGGACGGCAACGGAATCAGCGCGCGATGCGTGGTCGTGTGGCGGCCACGGTCATCGGCCTCGCGCACCGCACCGGTCTTCATCCGCTCGGTGCCAAGCAGTGTATTGGTCAGGGTCGACTTGCCTGCACCGGAACTGCCCACCAGGACAATGCTCTGGCCCTCGCCCAGCCACGGCTCCAATGAGGCGGCACTGGCGCGATCCTTGGCGTTGACCGCGAGCACCGGGACGTCCAGCGCGTGCAACTCTTCGATCGCCGCGTCGCGCTCCGCACCCGGCTGGTCGGCCTTGGTCAGCACCACCACGGGCTGCACGCCGCTGCCGCCGACCAGCATCTGGTAGCGCTCGATCCGGCGCGGGTTGAAGTCCGCATCCAGCCCGCACACCACGAACACCGTGTCGATGTTGGCCGCGATCACCTGCTGGCGGTAGTGCTCGCCGGCCGCGCCACGCTTGATGGCTGAGAAGCGCGGCAACAACGCGACGATGCGTAGCGCATTCGGCGCCTCGCCCTCGATCAGCACCCAATCACCTACCGCAGGCCGGCCTTCGGGCGTCGTGTCGCCCTTGCGGTAGCTACCGGCGCGCTGCCACTCCGCCAGTGACTCAGCGCGATGCGAGCCCTCCAGCGACTCGGCGACCAGATAGCCGCTGCGGTGCTGTTCACTGATCCGCGCGGGTCGCGCCTGCGCATGCAGGGCGATGACCCGGGCCCAATCGGTCGGCAGGGTGGCCGGCATCCAGCGCCAGCCAATGGCCTGCAGCGGGGTCATGTGTGTTGGATGGCGGTCATGGCGCGATTCTAGCGGGGATTCTGGCAATGGCTTCCGGCGAAATGCGCAAAAAAGGGGTCAGAGTGAATTTCCTGCCGACGATGCCCAGACGGTCCAGATCCTGATCAGGAAACTTCACTCTGACCCCTTTTTTCTTCTGACCCCTTTTCCCGACGCCATTTCCCGCTAGGCTGAACGCCCCACACCGCCAGCCCTGTCCGCCGATGTCGCCACCCAGCCTCAAGACCCGCGCCCGCCTGTCCGAAGTCCGTTACGAAATCCGCGGTGAACTGGCCCGCCGCGCACGCGAACTGGAAACCCAGGGCCGCACCCTGATCAAGCTCAACATCGGCAATCCCGGGGCGTTCGGGTTCCGTGCACCGGAGCACCTGCAGCGGGCCATCGCCGACCATATCGCCGGCACTGATCCCTACACCCACCAGCAAGGCTTACCGGAAGCGCGCGAAGCGATTGCCGCCTTCCACAAGGCGCGCGGCACCCCGAATGCGTCGCCGGAACGGGTGTTCATCGGGAATGGGGTGAGCGAACTGATCGATATCAGCCTGCGCGCCCTGCTCAATCCCGGTGACGAAGTATTGGTGCCTTCGCCCGACTATCCACTGTGGTCGGCGGCGACCATCCTCAACGATGGGCGTCCGGTGTATTACCGCTGCGCGCCCGAAAACGATTTCCTGCCCAATCCGGATGAGATCGAAGCGCTGGTGTCGCCACGCACGCGCGCCATCGTGCTGATCAATCCGAACAATCCGACTGGCGCGGCGTATCCGCGTGCGCTGCTTGAACGCATCGTCGCGATCGCCGCCAAGCACCATTTGCTGCTGATGGCCGACGAGATCTACGACGGCATCCTCTATGACGAAGCGGTGTTCACCCCGCTGGCGCCACTCGCCGGCGAC
>JBKJOY010000217.1:0-6268 GCA_046595415.1 Thermomonas sp. | reverse complement strand
CTCTACACCTGGTTCCTGGTGTTGTACCTGCCGCAGCAGACCGGATGGTTGGGAGCCTTTGGCGTGCTCACGCTTGGCTTCGTGATCCTCACCGGCTACACCTCGATCAATGCGGTGGTGAAGGCGGAGTTGTTCCCCACCCATGTGCGCGCGCTGGGCGTCGGCTTGGGCTATGCACTGGCCAACTCTGCATTCGGCGGTACAGCACCGCTGCTGTATCAGGCCAGCCTGCGCAGCGACCACATCGGGACGTTCGTGATCTATGCCACCGCAGTGATCGGAGTGTCGCTGGTGGTGTACGTATTCTTCCTCGAGAACAAGGGACGCAACTGGCTGGACGATCCGACTCGGGGGGATGTGCGCTGAGCCCTTTTTTGCTCACTGCCCCCTCGCCATAAACATCGGCCGCGATGATCCGGCTTCGCCATGGATGCCACGATCATGAAGGGGAACCGACGATGAGTACCTCCGGCGAGACTTTCGAGTACCTCGCGGTGTTCGTCTCGATTCTCCCGGATTTGGCCGTGACCGAGGTCCTGCAGGAATTTTGGCGCCTGCTGATCAAGCGTGACCACGTTGTCCTGTACTTGCCGGCATTGCGCTAGACCAGCATTCTGCTGGCGATGCAGGTGCAGTCGTGGTGGTCAATGTTCGGCTTGCGCGAAATGGCGGAATGGACGTTCGGCATGTATGCGAGCGTGCTGTTGCAGACGATCCTGTTCTACATGGCGGCGGGGCTGGCCCTGCCGGATCTGGAAGGCGAAAGCGAGTTCGAGTGTTCCACGCCTACTTCGCGGTGATGGCAACCATCACCGCGATCAACAGGAATGCGTGGTAGTGCCGCTTCAGTGCGCTGTTCGCCAAAGTGCTCTTCGTGATCTGTATCGGCGCGCTGTTTGATCGCATCGGTTGAATATATGCAGCGAAGGAACGGTCAGGGTCGACGGGCTTCTGGATGCATCGGGTGGTAAGTCAGCCCGGTGGCGAAGGTCGACTCTACTGCCTATGAGGGCGCCGTGGCCGCTGGCGGGCGGGTTGCGCGTTTTTGGTGTCATGACTCGGCGACGACACACCTGGTCCATTATCTGGCATTGGTCCAATTCGTGGCATTGGATTCAACGTCAATTGACGGCTAAGCACCCATGAAAATTGCATTCCTGATCGGCTGGGGCTGCCTTGCCCTCGAACTGCTTTTCGTCGCTAGCTTGTTCTTCACCAGGAATCCAGGTGCTGACGCGGCCGGGCGCGGAATGGTGACTGGATTCGGCGTACTAGTGCTTCCGCTCTTGCTGATCTCGGGTGCGCTGCTGTTTTGGGGGCAGAAGTCATCGTCGAAAGCGTTCCAAGGGGTCACGCTGCTGGTGGTCGCCTTGCCGTTTCTCATCGCTGGCGCCTTGTGGGCCAACAATGCGATCAACAACGCTGGTGATAGCGTGCGAGCCGCTCATGAGGACGACTTCGCCGACCCCCGACTCGCTGCCCTCGCCAAAGCCATCGACGGAGGGGAACCCAAGGCGCTGGAATTGCTGCTGAAGTCGGGTGGCCCGATCGACTGGCAGGCTCGCAATCAGTCGAATGAAACGTTGCTGGGATATGCGATTCGCACCCCGTCGGCCGACGCCGATGTTGATCGACACTTCGAAATCGTCCGAATGCTGTTGAGCCACGGCGCACCCCTGGCCGGTGATCCCACCTATCCCGGTAAGCCGCTGCTGGCTGCCATTTTCAACAATGACTCAGCTACCTCGCTGACCCTACTGCGGACCGTGTTGAAGGCAGGGGTAGACCCCAATACGCGCGATGAAGATGGCCTGCCGCTCATCCACCTCACCAACAGTTGGCAGGGTGTAAAAAAAGTTGAACTGCTGGTTGAATATGGTGCGGACCTTCAGGCCCTGAACAATCGCCCAGACAGGCCCAAGTGGACGGCCCTGATGAACGCGGCCTACATGCAGGATTGGGATCTCGCACTTTATTTCCTAAGTCACGGAATCAGTCCCGATTACAAGGCGCCCGATGGCAACACGCTGGCCTCGGTCCTGGCCGAACGTGCCGCGGGCTACGTCTCTTATCATGAATCCCCGCCACCCGGTTACAAGGCATTTCAGGCCGAGTTGCTCGCCACGCACAGCACGCTTGAGCGAACGCCATGACATCCACTTTCTAAACGTTTTGGCTAGTGCATGCACCGTCTGCGCGTGGAGCGGTTTTCCACTTTTCGGCGCACATCGTGTCCTCGGGTGAGGGCGTCATGCTGAAAGCCATTGCACCGCTTGTTTGCGTTCTCGCACCCAGGCTTTCGCACGCCGAGAGCGTGTCGGTCGAGATCGCAAAATTGCAGGGTTTTTTTCCGGCGCGTATTGCGATTCACGGCTTACTCGGAAGGGTGGGCGTTGTACGCGGAGCGCCTTGCCTGGGAAATGGGCTTCGAGAAAGATCCGCTCGACAACCTTGGACGTCTGCGCGACGAGATGATGCGTGCCGTGCGCCTGGTCGTGGATAGCGGTATCCACTACAAGCACTGGACCCGGGAGCAGGCGATGGCCTACATGCTTGAAAATACCGGCATGGGCGAGGGTGATGTCACTGCCGAGATCGAACGCTATTTCGTCGATCCCGGGCAAGCACTCGCCTATAAGGCCGGCATGCTCAAGATCCTTGCGCTGCGCGAGAAGGCAAAGCGGGAACTGGGTGACCAGTTCAAGCTCAGCGAATTCCATGACGAGGTGTTGACCCATGGCGCGCTGCCGCTGTCGCTGGTCGAGCGTGTCATCGACGACTGGATCATCAGGGTCAAGGCGCGCAAAACAGACCGCTGATCCTCAACGCGCAGCACGCGTGAGCAATTGAAACGTTGAGAGAGTCAGCCGGCCTGAAGCAGGATTATTCTCTTAACCCCACTTTTCCGACTGTGCGCGCTTTGGAGCTCAGGCACCGCCAAGCAGGTTGATCGCATCGTTCTCGATGACGTGCGGCGGATCGTCCTGTCGTAACAGCGCCAGCATGGCGCGGCCCACGTTGGCGGTCGTGGTCAAACTGCCCGGCATGAGCCGGACGCCGAGCCCCATCAGCGGACCGGCGACACGGTACATGACGTCCATCGCCGCATGTGGCGAACGTACACCGTCAACCGGCTGGACGCCGCCGGGGCGCAGCATGACGGTGCGAATGGGAAGCGCCGCCAGCGCACGTTCGGTCTCGCCTTTCACCTGCAGTGGCATCAAGCGACTCGTGGGATCTGCATGTGCGCCGGAGATGTAGACGAACACAAGTGTCGGGTTGAGGCGGGCCAGGGTGGCCGCAACGTTTGTGGTGAGCGCGAACGTGACGCGACGATACTCGTCCTTGGGCGTGCCCACTGGCGGTGCGCCAGCACAGTAGAGGCAGGCATCGAACGGATGTAGTTGGTGTTCCACAGCGCTGAGATCGGAGAAATCCGGACAAATGATTTCGCTGAGCTTCGGGTGCGTCTGTCCGCTGCCGCGGCGAACCAGCGCGACGACCTGGGTGACGTCGGGAGCAGCCAGGCACTCGCGCAATACACCTTGTCCAACAAGGCCGCTTGCTCCGGTGATGAGAATACGCATGGTGGTGCCTTCAAGAACGGTGGCACGACTCTAACGTTTTCTATGTGAAACGATGCATGAGGCGAGGGAGGCTGCATGAATGCCAAAGAGGGCGCGTAAGTAGACCGCCTAATTCGCTCTTGTGTCGGCCAAACCCAAAAGAAGATGGGCCTGTTGTATTGGGAGCCGGATTTGCCCGCGACACGTGCGAAGCACGCTGCCGCAGCTCGAGATCCATTAGGATGCGGCATGGAAACCGAAGCACTCATCACCACCGCCTTGCGCGAAGCCGGCTACTTGCCCGACGCCATTGGTTCGGCATTGCCAAGGATCATGCGCATCCTGGATGCGGAAGACGTGCGGATCGCCGCGGGCCGCACCTTGTCCCGCAAGGAGCGCGAATACGTGCGCGTGCAACTTGAACTAGGCCTCAGCGTGTCAGAGGTGTTGGCCGGGTTATAGGTCTGAGCAGAAGCAGGTCTCTCGGGTCGTTTATTCTGCTGTTCAAGTATTGGCAATTGATTGCAGTCCAGCGTGGTGGCGGGAACCACCGCTTGGTCACCCGCATAGCACCGCGACCCAACCCGGCGGTGCTTGAACTCGGGCTTTCGGGATCGACCAATCCTGGACTTTCAGGATAGGTTTCGGCGTTTCCAGGACGTAGCGAAGCTCAACCTGCTCGCTGACAATGGTCGGTCGTTGTGCTGTGGTCTGCTGCACTGGGTATGCCTTTTTGGGGCTTGCCGGTAGTGCCTGCCGTCCCTTCACCGTTCCGTTCGTTCAACGTCGAGTTTGTCCAACCGATACTCGAACACCGATTCCAGGCGCGGCTGCGTCGCGTCGCCAGGCACGCTTTTCTCGAAGCAGATCGATGCTTCCGATCCATTGAAGGAGAGCGTGGCGACCTGGTTGTCGAACCAGGGTTTGTCATGGCACAGGCCCCAGCGCACCTCAGGCCGCGCCACCCCGGCCAGGCGGGCGATTGACCGCATCAAGACCCGGCCCCAGCGTGACCAGCCCGCGCGCATGATGCGTTGATCGCGGGCACCCAGCGGGTTGCGCAGTGGCGAGCAAACCGCTTGGTGCACTGGACTGTGCCCCGGTGCCTGCGCGAACAGGGCCTCGGCCAGATACACATGGTGGACGTCGCCAGACAGGATGGTCAGTGTGCCTGGCGCGTGGCCGTGTTCGCCGGTCGAGACCCGGCGGATGAGGTCGACGATGCGCTTGAACGAGGTGCCGAATGCGCTCCAGTGCTCGAGGTCCAGCCATCGGCGCAAGCGCTCGCCCTGCTTCGCGCACCACCTGCCCCAGACGCCGTCGCAGACCGCCTCATTCCAGGCCTCCAGGTCATGGATGCCATGTCCCAGCAAGACTGGCAGTGACGTGCCCAGCATCAAGTGCTTGAACGTCCCGCGCATGTGCGCTTCGACCCACTGCCATTCGTTCTCGTCGAACATGTCGCGACGGCCCTTGCCGAGTATCCGACCAGCCCGGGAATCCACCACCACCAACCGGGTGTCGCCAAAATCGCGGTAGAAACTCCAGCGATAGCTGTCCGGCTCGCGGTCCGCACGTTGCGCGAATTCCCGCAGGTGCCGCGCGAACTGTTCCGGTTCCTCTCCGCTGCGCACCCGCTCAAACAGCGCATCTTCATGCAGCTCGCGCGGCGACAGGTTACCGACGTGCTGGTAGATCCAGTAGGACATGAACCCGCCAACGATGCGCTCAGGCCACCAAGGCTTGTCACGCATCTCCTTGACCCAGGACGCGGAGATGTTCCAATCATCGTGGACATCGTGGTCGTCGAAGATCATCACGCTGGGCACGGTTGATAGCAGCCAGCGGATCTCCGCCTGCCCCCAGGCATCGCGGTAGAGTCGCGTGTATTCCTCGAAGTTCGCCAGTTCCTCGCCCGGGTCCTGGACTGTGTCTCGCTGGGTGCGGATCCAGTCGACCACCGGAGGCGAAACCTCGTCGGCATAGATCTGGTCGCCGATCATCAGCAACGCATGCGGCCACAGGTCCTGCGCCTGTCCGCGCATGCGCATCGCCAGCGCGCGCAAGGCATCTATCTCGAAGCCGTGCTTGTCGTCCTGCGCATGGGTCAGCGTATAGGGCGGCTCATGTGGCATCGAGACCCGACACGAGCCGAACGCGAGCCGCAAGGTCGCGTCCTTGTCGAAGGTCTGGATGACGCACGCTGGAAATGGACAGTCGGATTCGGGCCAGACGCATTCCCCGTCGATGCTCACCGTGTAGGGATGGCTTGTGGCCGGGGCCAGATCGGTCATGTAGACCAGCGCGAAGTGGTGGCCCTCGACCTCGAAGGTCGGCGCCACGTGTCCCAGCACCTCGACCTCGCAGGCACTGTCGACCTCGACCCATACGGTGGCCTCGGTATCGCCCACATACCGCAACATTGGGCCGAGGATCAGGGCAGGCATTGGAAATTCAGGTCGAGCGTGTTGTCCGCGGGTGCCATCTAGTCATGCCTCAGCATGGGGAAGACTGCGAGAGTATCCGAGGTGGCGGGATTTGAAAGGCGTCGGCATGCCTTTGACCCGCGTCGGCGGGCTCGGTGCGGATGTTTCCAGCTGCTGCAATAGGTTGAGGTTCATTTTTCCTGCAGACAATCATTTGCCCAGGAATGAATAGCCGAGAAGTGGCATGGGGAATTGATCCCTATGGGCGGACGCTTG